>JAGAZK010000138.1 GCA_017940085.1 Campylobacter sp. | reverse complement strand
TATTATCAAAAATAACTTTATGTAACTTATTATCTGTTTGCCAACATAGCTTTCCCAAGAACCACTTTTGCAACCTTTGATAAATAGTCTAATTGGAATTTGAATTACATATCTGCGTAAATTATCTTTTATAGGTAATAAACAAAAGAGATGGTGTCTTTCATTCGGATTATAGAGTTGATTGAACCCTTTAAAATCAAAAACAACCGGAACATTACTATTTAGCCAATTTTTTGGAAAAGCGTCCGCATATATTTGTAAAACATATCCGACTTTCTTTTTATTTGGTAGTGTAACTGGATAACAAACTCTTGCACTTCTATATCCTTCCACAAACTTTTCACAATGACTTTTACAGCGAGTGCCATCGACAACCCAATTCATATTTTTATAAAATTTTTCGCGAGATAGCCTTTCTTCTGGCTTGATTGGTGAGTGCTGAAATTCTAAAATAAATCCGTTTTGAGTGCAAACATCGGCGATATGTTTTTCGCCGTTTTCATCGTGCATAATAATTTCTTGCCACTCTTGTGGAAAATAATTTTTCCACATCAAATGCCACTCGGTCTCTTTTTCATGCCAAGAATCACAGTTTTTATTAGATTTATGTGCCCAATGAGCTATCTTTACTTCACCGCATTTAGCAACAACTTCTGATTTGCAATAAGGGCAAACTCCGCCTTTTGCTCCTTTTGTGGCATAAGTTCTTTTTCCATTTATTTGTGCAATTAACATATCAAAATTACCCGATTATTTGTAAGATTTTCAAATTTATATTACAAAAACGCAAGTTAAATTTGAATAAATACACTAAATTTATTAAATCAAAACACAAAAAGATTTCAAATCAAAATATACAACAAATCAATCACCACAAACTAAGCTTTAATAAAGCTTTTTTAGCGTATAATTCGCTCTCCCATTGGGTTCATAGCTCAGTTGGTTAGAGCATCCGGCTCATAACCGGATGGTCCCAGGTTCGAGTCCTGGTGAACCCACCATATTTTCAATCGTTCTTTAAATTTATGGGGCTGATTTGGCTTCGACAGGAATAGCGAAGTTATGATGCATGTAGCTTTTGGCACAGCTTTAAAAGCCTAAGTTTAAAATTAAACGCAAACAATACAAATTTTGCTCCTGCTTACGCTAAAGTTGCGTAAGTTCAGTTGAGCCTTGCTTTTTAGTGATTCTATCTAGCTAAAATAGCGAGTAATCCTTGATAGAGTAGGGTTTAAATTTGGCGAGTTTAAGTCTGAAATCTAGCCTTAGTCAAATTTAAGATTTTGGGAAGTGAGTCTGATTTGATGAAAATTTCACTTCTGCTAAACATGTAGATTTCGTAAGTGAGTTATTTTTGGACTGCGGTTCAATCCCGCACAGCTCCACCAATTATATTAAATTTTTGTCTTTTAAAGATACAAATAATTTTAGCACCCCGCAAGTCAAACTGACAATAGCAGGTCCTAAAATCATCCCCCAAAATCCAAATGAACCAATCCCTGCTAAAATGGAGAAAAAAATCAAAAGCTCATTCATTTTTGTGGGCGATTCGAGTAATTTTTCATTAATAAAACTAATCATCAAAGGCTTGATAAAATTATCAGCCAAAGTTGAGATGATGATTATGCAATACACAAGAATAATCACGCTATTTGCAGTATTGCCCATACTTAGCTCATACAAACAAAGTGGCACAAAAACCAAAGCCCCGCCAACAATAGGAATCAAACTAGCAAAAGCAAACAAAATCCAAAATAAAATCCCATTATATCCAAAAAACCACGCAATTAATGCAAACAAAAATCCTTGAAAAACAGCATTTGCGATTGTCGAATAAAATACAACGCTCATTGTATTTGAAATCTCAAAGAAAATGTCTTCTAAATCAGCTGTGTTGATAGGAAAAATTTGCTTGAAATATTGTCCAAATTTGCTCCCATACAAATGTGAAAAAAAGAAAAATACAATTATAAAACCAAGTTCAATAATAAAATTTGCTGTATTTAAGAGCATATTTTTGAATATATCAGCGGTATTTTTGCTAATACTTGCAAAATCAATACTCAAAATAAAATTTTTTATTTGTTCGTTTTGCAAAAATGATGGCAATTCATAATTTGTGATTTTTTGGGTAATTTGAGCGATTTGATCTGGGTTTAAATTTAATAAATTTGAAGCCAAAATGCTTATTCCATAAATAAATGGCAAAATAAAAAATGCACAAAAAACAGCTGTTGTAGCGAGTGAAGCTTGAAATTGTTTGCCATTAAACAAATTTAAAAACTTATTTTGGATATTTGCCGTCCCAAGAGCCAAAAGTAAGCCTGTAAAAATAACTAAAAGATAGTCTTTGAATAAATAAAGCACTCCGCAAAGTGTCAAAATTACCACAAAACCAAAAAATATTCTACTTGTTTGTTTGTTGTTCATAAATTTACTTAAAATAGCGTTTTTTCTTTGTTGATTCCTAGTATTTCTTGGCTTTTGAAGCTGAGAATCCTTCCTTTTGCAGTTCGCTCTATGTATCCATTGGCAAGTAAATACGGCTCAACTACATCTTCAATTGTGTGCTCATCTTCGCTAAGAGCCGCAGCTATTGTTGATAACCCTAAAGCCCTATTGCCAGAATTTGCCAAAATCTCCAAATATCTAATATCCATTTCATCAAAGCCCAAATCATTTACGCCTAGATTTTTTAGTGCAAAAATCGCTCTTTGTTCATTAATTTCATCTTCACCGCTTACATCAGCAAAATCTCTAACTCTTTTTAATAATCTCAAAGCAATTCTTGGTGTCCCGCGAGATCTTTTGGCTATCTCAAAAGCAGCTTTGTCTTGACAAATTTTGTTTAATTTAATTGCGGCAGATTTAATTATAATTGCAAGTTCATCTGGCGTATAAAACTGCAGTCTAAACTGCATTCCAAATCTATCTCTAAGTGGGGCTGAAATCATACCAGCTCTTGTAGTTGCTCCAATTAGAGTAAATGGTGGAATGTCGATTTTGATCGTTTGAGCTGCAGGTCCTGATCCAATAATAATATCAAGCCTAAAATCTTCCATAGCCGAATACAAAATCTCTTCAATAGCAGGAGAAAGTCTGTGAATTTCATCTATAAATAAAGCATCTCCGTTTTCTAAATTTGTAAGAATTGCGGCTAAATCTCCAGCTTTTTCTATCATTGGAGCTGAGGTTACTTTAATGTTTGCATTCATTTTATTGGCAATTATATGAGCTAAAGTAGTTTTTCCTAGACCTGGAGCTCCATAAAATAAAGTGTGATCTAAGCTGTCTTTTCGTTTTTTGGCAGCCTCAATGGCTACGCTTAAATTTGATTTGATTTTTTCTTGACCGACATAGTCTTTAAAATCACTTGGTCTAAGTGAAATCTCGGTTTTTTCGTCTTCTAGGCTGATTTTTTCAATTTCTACAATTCTATCCATTAAATTCTCTTAAAAATAATCATTAGTTTAGCCAAAAATTACAAAAATTTGGCTGATTAAATTTAGTCTGGCTGATATGGGACAAATTTAGCTCCCAGTCTTTGATAATTATAAACTCCACCACTTATATCGCTCACATCGCTAAATCCGTTGTTTTTGAGAAATTGCATTGCTCTTTTTGTGCGTGATCCTGTTTGGCAAATCAAAACAATTTTGTCGTTTTTGGCGAAATTTTTTTCAACCAAAGTCAAAAACATAGGATTTATCTTGCCACCTATCATTTCATAAGTGATTAGCTTAGAATTAGGCAAAATCCCAGTCTCAATCCACTCGCTAGGCAAACGAATATCGACAATTTTGTCATTTGCAATATTCAAATTCACTGCTTGGAAATTCATTGTTTTTGACTTCTTTTACATAGTTTTTTACAGCATTTTTGACTAAATTTGCTCCATCTAAATATCGTTTTACAAATTTTGGTTTAAATTCATCAAAAAATCCTAGCATATCGCTCCACATAAGCACTTGTCCGTCGCAGTTCGCACCAGCACCTATGCCAATAACTGGTATTTGGACTGATTTTGTGATTTTTTTTGCTACGCTAGAAATTGTGCCCTCAACCAAAAGAAAAACCGCTCCTGCATCTTGGAGAGATTTTGCATCTTCGAGTAAAATTTTTTCATCAATTTCGCTTCGTCCGCTGATTTTGTAACCACCTTGAAATCTTGAAAATTGTGGTCTAAGCCCTATGTGGCTCATCACGGCAATGCCGTTTTTTGTGAGTAAATTTACAGTATCAACAAAATCTTTTCCGCCTTCGATTTTGAGAGCATCACAACCTGTTTGTTCATAGACTTTTATGCAGTTTTTGATAGCAAGTTCTGGTGTGGCAGTCGAGCCAAATGGCATATCTACGACCAAATACGGTCTAGTAGCACCACGCCTAACAGCACAAGAGTGATAAATCATCTCATCAACACTTATTCCAATAGTTTCACTATGTCCGCCAAAGCTCATATTTAGGCTATCTCCGACAAGCACCATATCAACTTCGTCATTAAAAATTTTGGCAAATAAAGCGTCATAAGCTGTAATCATAACGATTTTTTCATTGTTTTTTTTCATTTTATACAAATCATCAATCGTGATTTTAGACATAATTTATCCTTAAAATTTTTGTGAAAGTATAGCCTAAAAAACGCAAAATTTAATTTATTTTTAATAAATTTTCTAAATTTGACCTTAGTTTTATTTTAATTTTGATACAATTTCGCAGATGCTATTTTAGGATATGCCAAATGGGAATCTTGACACAGCTTGAAACTGATTATGAAGTTGAAATAGTTGATGAATTTTTGACACATTTTGGTGTGATGAGCACTTCGCTTGAGCCGCTTATTATAGATCTTGGAAAAAAAGAGCTTTTTGAAGGCAATATAAACGAAATCTTTAGGATATTTCACAATATCAAGTCAGCTAGTGGATTTTTGCATATTGAGCCTTTGACTAAATTTACTAAGCTTTGCGAAGATGTCCTTGAAGATGTCAGAATGCAAACCACACAAGACAAATCCGCTTCAGATGAGCTTATTGATTGGCTTTTGTTAGCAAGTGATGAGCTTGAATTATATAGGCGAGATATTGAAAGCGACAGTATTTACTTGCATCCATTTAACCCAGCTTTAATTCGTATGCCAAGAGAATTATTTGCTGAGTAAATTTATTTGAATTAAATTTGATTAAATTTGGGCTAAATTTTGACCAAATTTGACTATTTTGTTTGAAATTTGATCGTATTTTAAAGCACCATTTTGGCTAATTAAAACAATAGTTGAGCCAAGATCGAAATTACCAAGCCTTTCGCCTTTTTGGACAAACAAATTTTCGTATTTATAAAAAGCATCGCCTAAATTTGCATTTGTTTGTATTTTATTATCAAAACAAAATCGCATTTTGCCTACATTTAAAGCACCCACAAATACTATCCACAAAAGTTTATTGTTTGGCAAAACAGTTTTTAATATCACTCTTTCGTTTTTGGCATATAAATTTGGCACTTTTAATAGTGTTTTTGGCGAGACGCTAAAAAGTGAGCCTTGTTTATAATAAGCACTCACAATTTGCAAATCGCAAGGCGAGTGGTAGTGGTGATAATCTCTTGGGCTTAAATAAATATTTGCATAATCAAAGCCGTTTTTCAGCTCATCTCCATCTAAACTCTCGCCCAAAAGCTCATCTACTTCGTATTCACAGCCCTTTATACTAAGAGCTTTAAATTTATCTCCCACGCCGCATTCTAAAATTTTCCCATCGCTTGGGCTTATAAAGCCGTCTTCAAGCTCTCTTTTGATTTTTAAACGCCTTGTAAAAAGCTGATTTAAGCTCTCAAATCCGTCATTTGGCACTTCAAATTCGTTTAAATTTATATCAAAAATCCTAACATAAGCTTGATTTAGAAAATTTTGAATAAATTTAGGAAATTTTTTATTTGCAATTAGTCCAAAATAATTTGAAAATGTGTTGTAATTCATTTATTCTCCAATTAAATTTAATTCTACGATTTCACTTTTGCTAAATATTCTCATTGGCGGCCCCCAAAATCCAGCTCCGCTTGTTACTAGCATTTGTAATTTTTGCGTGATTTGATACAGCCCATAAGTGTATTTTTGATCCAGCCATACAAAAAACCCAAAAGGAAAAATTTGCCCAGCGTGAGTGTGTCCGCATATCATCAAATCTATTTTTTCAAGCAAATTTGGCGAGATAAAATTAATTGATTTTGGCTGATGTGAGAGTAAGATTGTGGGCAAATTTGGATTTAAATTTGATAAAGCTTTAGCGAAATTTGGTTCATTAAAACCAAGTCTAAAGCCAGAAATATCATTAACTCCAGCTAAATTTATTCCGCCAAACTCGATGCTTTCATTTTCTAGCACATTTACGCCTAGATTTTTTACTTTTTGAATAATGCTATCAAATCCATTGTAATATTCGTGATTGCCACTTACAAAATACACGCCAAATTTAGTTTGGAGATCTTTTAGGGGATCGAGCATATCGCCTAATTTGATTCCGTCTAAATCAGCCAAATCTCCCACGATAAAAACGCCATCTGGCTTCATTTGATTGATATTTTTTACTATTTTATTCATAAAATCTTTTTTGAGAAACTCGCCTATATGAATATCGCTGATAACTGCAAATTTTAGTGGATTTGTGAGATTTTTGATTTTGACTTGTCGTTTTGTAATGTGAAGTGATAAATTTGCATTATAAATGCCTTTTAAAATATACCCGCAAACTCCAATTAACACACCAATATCAAGTAAAAATCTCAAAGCCCGTCTTCTAGAGCGAGAAAATTTAGAAGTCCCAAATAAATTTAGGCAAATTTGATTAAATTTAGCAAAAATAATATTGTTTTTTTTGCGACGAGTTTTGTTAAATTTAAATACCAAAACGCCAAAAATATCATAAATCAAAAGTATGCTAAACGCCATAAAACTGATACCCATACAAAAAATACCAGCCCTATAAAACAAAAGACTTATATTATAAAACCCAAAGCTAAAAAAATAAATAAGCTCGAAGGCAAAAACAAAAGTAAAAACAATCAAAAATATCGTTTTGTATGGCTTTATGGCTGTATTTCTACTAAGACTTTTGTAGCAATACAAATTTATAAACAAAAATATCAAAGATCCGACTATGCTAAATGTATAAAATTTCATTTTTTATCCGATTTTTTCAGATATTTTTTGGTGCAAAGAGAGAATTTTGTCTCTTTTTGTAACAAAACTATTTTTGTTAGCGATTAAATAAGCAGAACTTGTCATGATTTTTTGGACTGGTTTTAAGCCGTTTTGTTTCATTGTAGCTCCAGTTTCTACAAGATCAACTATACAATCAGACAAATTTACCAAAGGTGCAAGCTCAATCGAGCCATAAAGTTTGATGATTTTTACTGGGATTGCTTTTGAGCTAAAATATGCTCTGGTGATGTTTGGCATTTTGGTTGCGACTCTGAGTTGAGGTTTGTTGTAATTGAGAGTTTCGTTTTCTTTGATGCCGATACATACATCACAAACTCCAAATTTCAAATCAAGCAGTCTTAAAACATCACTTTGTTGCTCTTCAAGCACATCAAGACCCACTACACCAATATCAGCCGCTCCAAAATTTACATAAGTAGGAATATCTTGATTTCTGACCATATAAAACTCAAATTCACCTTTTTGCATTTTGAGTTTGCGATCTTCAAATCCAAAATCATCATTAAAAATTTCACTAAAAATTTCTAGCGTTTTATCGGCAATTCTGCCTTTTGGCAAGGCTACTTTTAGCATAAAATCTCCTTATTTTCTTCAATAATTTTTTTCATACCCAAAAAAACTAAATCTTTGCAATAAATAGAGTTTTGGAAAAATCTCTCAAAAAACACTCCGTCTCCGCCTGTGAAATAAATTTGCTTGTCATTTGCCATTTCTTTTATAAGCAATAAAATCGGCTTTATTATGCCATAACTTACTGCATCGCTTGTTTGTTGTGGAAGTGAGTTTGGATCGATTTGTGAGTTTAGATTTATTTTTAGTCTTGGAGATATTTTTGAATAAGCTTCCAAATTTGCACTAAGACCGGGCAAAATTACTCCGCCTAAGTGAATATTATTTGAGATTATATCCAAAGTAATTGCACTTCCAGCATCTACAACAAGCCCAGTTTTGATTGTATAACAAGCCATAGCTCTATCAATTCCAAGCCCTTCATAAGATGTATTTAGCTGCACAAACGGCTCTAAATTTATAAAATTTTTATTTGAGAGTTTTTTGTTTAATTTATCATTTACACTGATAAAATAGATTTTTTCGCTTGTTTTGGGAAATTTAGAAACACTAAATTTTGTAATCTTCCCATCTTCCCAAAAACTAGCAGTCGTATTTCCTATATCACACAAAATCATAAAATTTCCAATTTTGAGCGGATTTTTTTAGTTTTGAGCAAATTGCAGATTTGTAAAATAAAATTCTTTTATTAATTTTCGTATCAAATTCTAATTCAATTTTTTTGCAAATTGCGTTTATTTCATCGATCTCGGCTTTTAATAGTTTGCTTTTTGATTCTCTTATAAAAACAAGCGTGTAAAAATCGCTTAAATTTACACCCAAAATAGCTTTATAATTTCGTTTGGAGCTGTATTTTGAAAAATCTAGAGTTTGGGTTGAGTTTAAAATGATTTTTTTGGATATTAGAAGTTCGCAAATTCGATTATTCATTATTTTAAATTTATAACTAAATTTCCTTGATAAAATGCCTTTTTCCCAGCAAAACTTTTTTCATCGATTTCGCCACTCATTTCGTAAATTTCAGGATTTTGCAAATCTAGATCAGTTTTAATCATATAGCCAGTTTTTTCAAATATATAGAGTTTTTCGCCTTTTGGAATAATATTTGAAAAAATCGCATATTCAAATTCTTGCTTTGAGATTTGGTTAAGATCATCATCAAGTATTAGAATTTGACCATTTTTTAATAATGCGTAAATCCTACTTGCATATAAAATTATTTGTTTTATATCTTCGTCAAAATATTTAGTTTGAGTCGGACTAAACATAAGAATTTTCGTATTTGTCGCTGCAAAAAGCTTGTCTTGATATACATCTAAAAATATGACATTGTTAAAAAACGGCTCATCGCTGATTGTAATTGATCTAATTAAATTTCCACTTGCTCTATCAGCCATAAAAACTTTTCCATCTAGCGAAGGAAAAATTACCAAACTTCCCAAAAATACAGGTGCAGCAGTGCGAGAGTCTTGAGCAAAAGAAGCACCACAATCGTGTTTGAGCAAAATATCGCCTGTTTCTAAATTTATAAGATAAATTTTATTGTCAGAACTAAGTGCTGCAAGATCGCTATTGTCGATATTTACGCTAATAATTTCTGCTTGGAAATTGTGCGAGAATATACTTTGGTCTGATTGTTTGATTTCTAAATCGCCATTTGTCTTTGAAATAGCGATCATATCATCAAATTTACCCAAAAATTTTTCTGATTTTTCAAGCTTGAGATCTTGGATAAGTCCGTCCATATCTAATACTTCGCCATTTTCCAAAGTAGCACCAAAAGCACTTGTATTGATTATATCATCTGATATTTTACCATCAAATTTAATATCTCCTGCTATTACTTCAGGCTCAAAATACGATCTTTTTGTAGCACAAGATACTAAGATTAGTGCTGTGATTGATAATATTAATATTTTACGCATTATTTACCTTGATAGTGTTCTAGATTGTTTGCAATGGATATTAAATTTGGACTATTTTTGATTTTCAAAAACTCTATTTTTGCTAAATTTAAATTATTTTCTTTCAAAGCTTTATAACCAGCACTAAGAGACTTGTAATTAGATAAAATTTGGGATTCTTTACTAGCTTGTAAAATATCTTTTAAAAACGGATCAATCTCCAAAGCCAGAGCTTCGTCAATTAACTCTTTTGAAGCATTTGTTTGCAATACAAAAAGCCCAAACAAAGAAGGATTTAGATTTTTTAATTCATTTTTTGCATTTTCATTGTTTGGATTTAACAAAAGCTCATTGTATGCTAAATTTGCTTTTTGAGCTTTTTGTTCTGCGAAATACGATACTGCGTAATTTGCCGTGAGCAAAACAATAATCAAAGCCAAAAGCCCAATTATTTGAAATTTGTATTTTCGTATAAATCTCTCGCCTCTTATTGCGTTTTCTAAAAACTGCTCTTCTGTGCTTAGGGTTTCTTTTATGTAGTTTATGTTTTCTTTGATTGCCAAGATTTGTTCCTTAAAAATAAAATTAATGCTTGGGATTGTATCACAAAATATATAAAATTGTCCTAATGTGTGTAAATTTGCTAAATTTAATCTATTTTATTACTCAAATTAAAAAATTTAAAGCAAAATATGATATAATTTTGCGATTTTTGTTATATTAAAAAGGAGTTTTATGCAAATAGATGACAAAATGCTTGATAAACTTGAGCATTTGAGTGCTTTGCATATCGATGAGAGCAAACGCGAAGAGTTCAAAACTCAACTTGGCAAAATAGTAGATTTTGTCGAGATTTTAAATGAATTAAATTTAGACAGCGTAGAAGCGACTGTTAGCACGATTGATGGTTCTACGCCATTTAGAGAAGATATTGCTGTTAAAAAAACTATAGCTCAAGATGTTCTAAAACACGCTCCAAAGAGCCAAGATGGATATTTTGAAGTATCAAAAATAATAGAGTAGGTAAATAATGGAAAATGTAGTTCAAAATCACAGAGAAACATTAAAAATGTTGCTTAGAACTGTGTCCAAAAGTGGTGCGAGCGATTTGCACCTTGTTGCTAGAAGTGAGCCGCAAATCCGTATCGATGGGATATTGCAGCCATTAGAAAGCAAAAAACTAACTGGCTTAGATGTAGAAAATTTGTGTTATTCTGTCCTTACAGATAAGCAAAAAAGCGAACTTGAAGAAGAAAAAGAACTAGACTTCGCTTTAGCTGAGCCAGGAATCGGCAGATTTAGGGGCAACTGCTATTATACGATGAATGGCGATATTGCTGCAGCTTTTCGTATAATTCCTGAAATTATACCAAGTTTAGATGATTTGGCGGCTCCAAAAATATTTAAAGAAATCATCAAAAGAGAAAAAGGTTTGATTTTAGTTACTGGTCCAACTGGATCTGGTAAATCAACAACTTTGGCAGCTATGTTAAATGAAATTAATATGAGCGAAAGAAAACACATCGTAACTATAGAAGAACCGATAGAATTTGTTCATGAAAACAAAAAATGCTTATTTTCACAAAGAGAAGTAGGTGAGAATACAAAATCATTTATGAACGCTCTTATTTCATCACTTCGTCAAGATCCAGATATTATTCTAATTGGTGAGCTTAGAGATCCTGAGACTATACACACAGCTTTGACTGGAGCTGAGACTGGGCACTTAGTTTTTGGGACACTTCACACAAATTCAGCCGTCCAAACAATAAATAGAATTATCGAGACTTTCCAAGAAGCTGAGCAAACTCAAATTAGAAATATGCTTAGTGTTTCTTTGACTGCTGTTATTGCTCAAGCTTTGATGCCAAGAGCAGAAAAAGGAAGAATTGCTATTCATGAAATTATGATTAACAATCCTGCTATTGCAAACTTAATTCGTGAAAACAAAATTCACCAAATTTATTCACAAATGCAGTTAAACCAACAAATTACCGGTATGCAAACACAAACTCAAGGTATGGAAGCTGCGATCAGAGCCGGACTAATTACAAAAGAAATGGCTATGAGATATTCGACAAATCAACAAGAATTAGGCAAAAAACTAGGTCTTTTATAGGTAAATTTATGTTTGATGTTATTGTTATAGCTTTGACTTTGGTAATAGGAATAAAAGGGCTTTTAAACGGCTTTGCTAAAGAAATGTTTGGGCTGATTGGTCTAATTGGTGGCGGTATAGTTGCTAGTAGAAATGGCGTTGATGTCGGGACATTTTTTAGCGGTGCTACTTGTGGAGCTATGAATTCCTTATGTGATTTAAATGAATCTTTAAAATTTTTGCTTGGTCTTATAATATTGTGGTTGTTTATATGGCTAGTTTGTGTATTTTTGGGTGATTTTATAGCCAAAATTATGCAAGCTAGAGGATTTGGCATAGCAGATAAAACACTTGGTTTTGTGATTGGGTGTTTGAAAATATTTTTAGTTTTTGCAATACTTTGCTCTGTAATTTCTAGCATTAGATTGTTAAATTATTGGGCTGAGCCGTATTTTAAAGGAAGTTTCACATATCCAGCACTTCTTGCTAGTGGTAAATTTATAATGAACAATGGAAACATACCAGTCGAGCAATCGCCAAATTCGCCTAAGGAAGAAAAATGAGCACAAAAAATATAGAATATAGCGTTCTTTTGGATAGATTTAAGCAAATTCTTAAAAACAATGGTCTTAAATTTACCAAACAAAGAGAGTTTTTGTTAAGGGCTCTTTATAATAATTCAGAGCATTTTACTTCTGAAAAATTGTATTTACACATCAAAGATAAAGATCCTAGCCTAAATATAGGAGTAGCCACAGTTTATCGAACGCTAAATTTACTTGAAGAAGCTGGTATGGTAACTTCAATTAGCTTTGGTGTGCAAGGCAAAAAATTTGAACTCGCAACTAAACCGCACCACGATCATATGATTTGCAAAAACTGTGGGAAAATAGTTGAATTTGAAGACACTACCATAGAAAAAAGACAAGCTGCGATTGCAAAAGAACATCATTTTGAACTAACTGGTCATTTAATGCAACTTTATGGCGTTTGTCCTACTTGCAACAAAAAGGCAAATAAGTGATTTTTGATAGTGAGCTTGAACAAACAAGAATCGCTAAAGCTGACGAACTTAAGTCTCTTGGCATAAATCCATATCCGCATTTTTTGAAAAAACAAATGAATATAAGCGAATTTAAAACTAAATTTGCTTGGATAAAAGATATTGATGATGAAACAAAGAAAGCAGATGAAGAAGTGGTAATTTCTGGGAGATTGAAACTAAAAAGAGTTGCTGGAAAATCGACATTTGCAAATATACAAGATCAAGACGATAATATTCAAATTTATTATTCAAAAGATAGTATTGGCGAAGAAAACTACGCAAATTTCAAAAAAAATCTTGAAGTTGGCGACATAATCTTAGTCAAAGGTTATGCTTTTTTGACAAAAACAGGCGAATTTAGTATTCATGCGAGTGAAATTATTTTGGCTACTAAATCTATCGTCCCTTTGCCTGAGAAATTTCACGGACTTACAGATAAAGAAGTTCGTTATCGCCAAAGATACCTTGATATGATTATGGATTCTCAAATTAGGTCTGATTTTATAAAAAGGTCTGTTATCATCAGCGAACTTCGTAGATTTTTTGAAGATAAAGGTTTTATCGAAGTAGAAACGCCGATGATGCACCCAATCGCCGGTGGTGCAAACGCAAAACCATTTATCACTCATCACAATGCACTAGGTATTGATAGATACCTTAAAATTGCACCAGAGCTTTATTTGAAGCGATTGATTGTCGGCGGAATGGAAGCAGTATTTGAGATAAATCGTTGTTTTCGCAATGAAGGTATGGATCTTACGCACAATCCAGAATTTACAAGCATTGAGTTTTATTGGGCTTGGCATGATTATTATGATTTAATGGATTTAAGTGAAGAATTATTTGGAGTTTTGTTAAAAAGACTAAATTTACCACAAATTTTAAATTATGGCGATGAACAAATTGATTTTTCAAAACCTTTTAGAAGAATCAAATATTTAGATGCTTTAGTAGAAATTGGCGGTTTGGATAAAGATATTATTGATAATAAAGACAAAATTATACAAAAGCTCAAATCCGATAATCACGAAGCAAATGAAAAATTAGATCTTGGTCATTTACAAGC
>JAGAZK010000137.1 GCA_017940085.1 Campylobacter sp. | reverse complement strand
TGAATTAAATTTATCCGTGCTTGAAAATAGCGGTTTTTTCGTAATTACATCTACATAAATGCCTTTTTTATAGTGCTTATCATAAGGGCTGCTAAAAGCTCTCTCAGTGGCTTTGTTTTGAGTAACTGAATATTGCAAATCGCTTAAATTTGATTTTAAATTCGATTTTTGGGGTATTTTAAATTTGCTCTCATCATAAACTGGCTTATTTGCTTTGTTTAAATCTATGTGGCAATACCCATTTGGATTTTTCTCAAGATATTTTTGGTGATATTCTTCGGCGATTACGAAATTTTTTAGTGGCTCGATTATCACGGCAAATTTTTTATCGTATTTTTTTTGCTCGTTTGCTACAAATGCTCTAATTTCAGGCTCCAAACTAGCATCACTCCAAAAAATTCCGCTCCTATATTGTCTGCCTTGATCGTTGCCTTGTTTATCTACTGAAAATGGGTCAATTATGCTAAAAAATCTTGCCAAAATCTCGCCCAAATTTACTACATTTTCATCAAAAACGATTTTTATAGTCTCAGCGTGATCGCTTGATTTGAGCTCATAATAGCTTGTTTTGTCGCTTTTGCCATTTGCATATCCAACTACGCTGTTTTGGACGCCAATTACTTTATCAAAATACCCTTGCACACCCCAAAAACAGCCGCCTGCTAAGTAAATTTCTTTCATATTTTCTCCTTTTGCGATCAAAATACTGCAACCAAGCACCAAAACCAAAAGCAACTTTTTCATAATTTTCTCCTTTTATTTAGTCTAGATTTGCTAAAGCGTATGTTAGCCAAATTGTGTTAAAATTGTATGAAATTTAAAGGAAATTTATGGAAAATTATGAAGTTTTAAATTTGCTTGTAAAGCACCAAAAAGACGAGCTAAACGCCTTGTATAAAAACCAAAATTCAAATTTAATCTCAAAACTTTTGAAAATTTGCAAACTTAGCCAAAGCAATAGTGCTAAAATGGCGGTTTTAAGGCGAATTGTGGATTTAAAAGAAGAAAATTTAATCACTGAACTTAAAAATTTAGGTGCAAATGAGACAAAAATCCGCAAAATCAAAGCTAAATCTTATGAATTTGTGAGTGATTTTTATATCAAAAGACAAGCAAATTTAATCGCTCAAATCAAGCAAATGGGGCTTTTGAGTGAGTTTAATGAAGCTGTGCTTGAATTAGTGCATGAAGTCGGGATTATAATTACTGCTATGCACAAATCTTGGCAAAAACAAGTGATTGATACCACAAATGCGAAATTTAAAGCCAAATTTAAAACTATAAAAGAAGCAAATAAATTTATCTCCAAAAACAAACTCTACCAAACAAATCCTGATAAAACTAGGGCAGATCGCAGTTACGGCGTAGTTGTAAAAGACAAAAATTCGTATAAATTTATCCCTTATGCAATGGCTTTTAAAAATGAAATAAAAGCCTTAAAATCAGTATTTGAGAGATATATTGAGATTTTAAACTCACTTGCTTTGGATAAAAATGACAAAGCATACATAAAATATTTCAAAAAACTTGCTTTGGCATTTTGCGAATGCGATAACAGCAAGGTTTTGTGGCGGTGGCAAGAAGCTGAAAGAGCTTGGATGGGAGTTCGTGGCAAACTCCAAATCGGTCATCCGCTTGAATATTATGAAGATGCCTACACAAAAGCAGTCGCTTTGGAGTGGGATATTCGTTTAGTTGGCGGTGAAAACATAAATGAGAGCGAATTTAAACAGAAATTTATTCAAACTTTTAATCAAATTTACTCTCAAACTAGCATCAAAAACGACAAAATGCAAAATTTAGTGATTTCAAATATCAACAAAACTCAGCTTTATATTTCAACTCCGATGATCTATTATGGTGCTGATTTTAACGGGCTTTTTTCAGCTCAAGTCGTGCCAAATGATGAAATAGTAAGTCGTGAATATGGCAAGAAAATTTTTGCTTTTGTTGATTTTATTTATGAAAGTGCCAAATCTAAGCCTTTTATGAAGCTTAGTAGTGAGATTTTTGAGAAAGATTTTTTGGATTTTGGTAGAGAAATTTTATTCAAACAGCCAAAAATTTGGAAAAAAGTTTATGAGATTTCTACAATCGGACACGAGTTTGGGCATATTTTGTTTATTGATGATGACAGCGAAAATTTAATGAACAAAAGCGGAGAGTTTAAATTTATTGAAGAATACAAAGCCACCACAGGAGAGCTTATTAATTTCTTTTTGCACGAAGACAAAGCTTACAAAATGCCCGTATTTCATGAGCTAATCAAAAGGGCAGTTGGCTTAATAGCGTGGCAAAACGAAAGTGAAGTCAGAGCTTATTATTGTGAAGGACTTATTCATTTGGGAATTTTATTTAAAAGCGGTGTTTTGGGATTTGAGAATAATAAATTGAGTATTGATTTTACAGACGGGGCTTATGAGAGATTTAAAAAAGCCGTGTTTGAAAACTATTTAAATCTTGCTATTTGCTACTCAAACAAAAAAAATGCTGGGGAGTTTTTGTCTAAATTTGCTGAGTTTAAAGACGATGTTTATTTACCGCTAGATACGCAAACAAGGGCTTTTGTGGAATA
>JAGAZK010000136.1 GCA_017940085.1 Campylobacter sp. | reverse complement strand
CTGTAAATTTAGACATAAAATCCACGGCAAATTCGCTAAGCACTAGCTCAAATGTCAATAAAGAAAATATCAGAATCTCATCTGAACTAATAAATAGCTTAGATAAAGCAAAAGCTACTATGATAAATATGGGTGATAAATTTATAGCAGTCGATACTTGGATTTTAGCAAACCTTGATAGCAACCCACTCAAGGAAATTTTAAGTAAATATATAAATTTACTTGATTTAAAAAAAGAATTTGAAGCTCTAAGAGCTGGACGAAGTATAGACACTCAAACTTCTGATGATACATTAGATAGTCTTGAAAAATTTGGTATAGATTTGACTAAAAAAGCAAGTCTAGGCGAACTTGATCCAGTAATTGGTAGAGATGAAGAAATCACTAGAATGATGCAAATTTTAATTAGAAAAACCAAAAATAATCCTATTTTATTAGGTGAGCCAGGAGTTGGGAAAACAGCGATTGTAGAAGGTTTGGCTCAACTTATCATCAAAAAACAAGTTCCTACAAGTCTTGCAAACAAAAAAGTAATCGCTCTTGATATGAGTGCTTTGATAGCAGGGGCGAAATATAGGGGCGAATTTGAAGATAGATTAAAAGCAGTTATTGATGAAGTCAAAAAAGCTGGAAATATCGTGCTATTTATAGATGAAATTCACACAATCGTAGGAGCAGGAGCAAGTGAAGGTAGTATGGACGCTGCAAATATCCTAAAACCAGCTCTTGCTAGAGGCGAACTTCACGCAGTAGGAGCCACTACGCTCAAAGAATACCGCAAATATTTTGAAAAAGATGCGGCTTTACAAAGACGGTTTCAGCCAGTAAATATCGGAGAGCCAAGCGTAAATGAAGCTTTGCAAATATTAAGGGGAATTAAAGATCGCCTTGAAGTTCATCATAATGTCAGAATTGCAGATTCTGCACTCGTGGCAGCTGCTAAACTAAGCGATCGCTATATTAGTGGTAGATTTTTGCCAGATAAAGCAATAGATTTAATTGACGAAGCAGCAGCAGAGCTTAAAATGCAAATTGAAAGCGAACCTTATGAGCTTTTGAAAATTAAAAGAGAAATTGAAGCTCTAATAGTAGAAAAAGAAGCTCTAAAAATGGAAAACAACGACAAAAATGCAGATAGATTAAACGAAATTGAAAAAGAACTTGCAAATTTAAGCGAAAACAAAGCAAATTTAGAGCTCAAATTTGAAAACGAAAAAGCCGTATTTAATGGTATTAGCGAAGCCAAAAAGCAAATTGATAGCTTAAAAAACGAAGCTGATTTAGCACGCCGCAATTCAAACTACGAAAAAGCTGCAGAAATCGAATACTCAAAAATTCCCCAAGCACTAGAAACAATAAAAGATTTAGAAAACAAATGGGGAGATATGATAAAGCTTGGAGTGCTACTAAAAAACGAAGTTGATGAAGACTTAGTCGCTGGGATTTTAAGCAAATGGACTGGAATTAGTGTCAAAAAAATGCTTACAAGCGAAAAAGAAAAATTTTTAGGCGTAGAAAATCACTTAAAACAAAGTGTAATCGGACAAGACCAAGCACTCCACGCACTTTCAAGAGCAATCAAACGCAACAAAGCTGGGCTTTCTAACCCAAATCGCCCAATTGGAAGCTTTTTATTTTTAGGACCAACAGGAGTTGGCAAAACCGAAAGCGCAAAGGCTTTGGCGAAGTTTTTATTTGATGACGAAAAAGCAATGATCCGCTTTGATATGAGCGAATATATGGAGAAACACAGCGTTTCTCGTTTGCTCGGAGCGCCTCCAGGATATGTAGGATACGATGAAGGCGGACAATTAACTGAAGCTGTGCGAAGAAAGCCGTATTCAGTTATACTTTTTGATGAAATCGAAAAAGCCCATAAAGATGTTTTTAATATTTTGCTTGGAATTTTAGATGACGGTAGAGCTACTGATAATAAAGGCGTTACGGTTGATTTTAAAAATACAATCATAATTCTTACAAGCAATATAGCAAGTAATGAGATTTTTGAACTTAGCGGTGATGAGCGAGAAAATGCGGTAAAATCGGCTTTGAAAGAATATTTCAAACCAGAATTTTTAAACCGACTTGATGATACAATCATTTTCAATCCTTTAGGAGCAAATGAGCTAAGCAAAATCGTAGAAATTATGTTTAAAGAGCTCTCCAAAACTCTATCAAATCGCTCTATCAAAGCTACTTTAGATGACAAAGCCAAAGAATTGATCGCAAATGCTGGTTTTGATCCTGTTTATGGTGCAAGACCGCTTAGAAGAGCTTTGTATGAGCTTGTAGAAGACAAACTTGCTGAAATGATTTTGCGTGATGAGATTAGATCAAATGACATAGTCCAAATTTCAGCTCAAAATGATGAAATAATCATTAAAAAAATTGATTAAATTTAATTAAATTTGAGTAAATTTACTCTCAATTTGGGAGTAAATT
>JAGAZK010000135.1 GCA_017940085.1 Campylobacter sp. | reverse complement strand
TTAATAGGTTTTTCATAATTCCAAAATGCAGCTTTTTTAGAATCAGCTACAAAATACCCATGATATGAAATAGTTTTGCTTTGACTTTTAACACTTTGTGTAAAATCGCTTTGAAGTGTGTTAAATTCAAGCTCTCCGCTAAATAAAACCGAACAAAAAATTGCTAAAATACTGATAAATTTAAACATATTTTTCCTTTTTTTGAGCGTAATTCTAGCCCAAATTTACTAACAAAAAGAAAAAATTTAATCATTTTTCGCTAAAATTACAAGTTTATAACTTCACAAAAGGGATATTATGATTAAAGTTTTAGCTAGAAAGATTTTTGGCACAAAAAATGAAAAAGAAGTCAAAAAATACAGAAAAAGAGTAGCTGCTATAAATTTACTCGAAGATACATATTCTGCGATGAGTGATGATGAATTAAGAGCTAAATTTAATGAATTTAAAGCAAATTTAAAAGACAAAAAAATTAGCAAAGATGATATTTTAAATGATGTTTTTGCCATAGTTAGAGAAGTTTCAAAAAGAACACTAAATATGCGTCATTTTGATGTGCAGTTAATTGGCGGTATGGTTTTAAATGATGGCAAAATCGCAGAAATGAAAACAGGAGAGGGAAAAACTTTGGTTGCAACTTTGCCAGTTGTATTGAATGCTATGGAAGAAAAAGGTGTTCATGTAGTAACCGTAAATGATTATCTAGCCAAAAGAGATGCAGAGCAAATGGGTGAAATTTATGGATTTTTAGGGCTTAGCACAGGTGTAGTTTTGGGTGGTGAATACGATGATAGCAAGAGAAAAGCTGCGTATAATTGCGATATAACTTATGGCACAAACAATGAATTTGGATTTGATTATTTGCGTGATAATATGAAATTTGAACTAGAAGCCAAAGTTCAAAGGGGTCATAATTTCGTCATTGTCGATGAAGTCGATAGTATTTTGATTGATGAAGCTAGAACTCCGCTTATTATTTCAGGTCCTACAAATTACACACTTGATGGATATATTAAAGCAAATGAAGTTGCTAAGCAGATGATTAGGGGCGAAGCTCCAAGTGAGCCACTACAAAAGCCAACTGGCGATTTTATCGTAGATGAAAAAAACCGCACGATTATGATTACAGAAGCTGGAATTTCCAAAGCTGAGAAGCTTTTTGGTGTGGATAATTTATACAGCCTTGAAAACGCTCCGCTTAGCCATTATTTAGATCAAGCCTTAAAAGCACATAATTTGTTTGAAAAAGATGTGCAGTATGTCTTAAAAGATGAACAAATCGTGATTGTAGATGAATTTACTGGGCGCTTGAGCGAAGGCAGACGATTTAGCGAAGGTTTGCATCAAGCATTAGAAGCTAAAGAAGGTGTCAAAATTCAAGAAGAAAGCCAAACTTTAGCTGATATTACTTTCCAAAATTATTTTAGGCTTTATAATAAGCTCTCTGGTATGACTGGCACAGCTCAAACCGAAGCTACAGAATTTGCTCAAATTTACAAACTTGATGTTATTTCAATTCCTACAAATTTGCCAGTTCGTCGCACAGATAAAGATGATGTTATTTACAAGACCGAAACAGAAAAATTTAAAGCTGTCATTAATGAAATAAAAGCATCAAATGCAAAAGGTCAGCCAGTATTGGTAGGAACTGCAAGTATAGAAAAAAGCGAGATTTTGCACAATCTTTTGGTAAAAGCTAAAATCCCACACTCAGTTTTAAATGCTAAAAATCATGAAAAAGAAGCTGAAATTATCGCAAAAGCTGGCGAAAAAGGTGCAGTTACTATAGCTACAAATATGGCTGGACGCGGGGTTGATATTAGAATAAATGATGAAATTAGGTCTCTTGGTGGGCTCTATATTATAGGCACAGAGCGACATGAGAGCCGCAGAATCGATAATCAACTTCGTGGGCGTAGTGGGCGTCAGGGAGATCCAGGAATGAGTAGATTTTTCTTGAGTTTAGAAGACAATTTGCTTAGAATTTTTGGCTCTGGCAAAATAAAAACCATTATGGATAAACTTGGCATTGAAGATGGCGAAAAAATAGAAAGCAGACTTGTTACGAGAGCTGTAGAAAATGCACAAAAAAAGGTAGAAAGCTTACATTTTGAAGCTAGAAAGCATATTTTGGAATTTGATGATGTCGCAAACGAGCAAAGAAAAACGATTTACAAATATAGAAATGAGCTTTTAGATCCCAAATTTGATCTAAGCGATAAAATCATATCAAATCGCAAAGATTTTGTATCTGATTTGATGGCACAATCAGGCATTTATGCTGGAGAATTAAGCGATGAGTTTGATTTGGAAAAACTCGTCCAAATAGTCTATGAAAACAGTGGCACAGAAGTGGAAAAATCAAATTTAGAACAAAAAAATTATGATGAAGTTTTAGAAATAGTAGCCAAAGAACTCGCCAAAGATTATGAAGAAAAAATTCAAGTCGCTGGAGATGAGAGACAAAGAATTGAAAAAGTGCTTTATTTGCAAGTAGTTGATCGTGCTTGGAGAGAGCATTTGTATCAAATGGATACACTCAAAGCTGGTATCGGACTTCGCGGATACAATCAGCGAGATCCGCTCACAGAATACAAAAAAGAAAGCTATAATTTATTTGTAGAACTTGTAGGTCGCCTAAAAAGCGAAAGTGTTCGCACACTTCAAGTTGTTAGATTTACTTTTGAAGAAGCAAAAGAAGTTCAAGCTGGACCAAGTGAGCCACAAGAGTTTAAAAAAGTAGGGCGAAATGATCCTTGTCCTTGCGGAAGTGGTAAAAAATACAAAGAATGCCATGGCAAAAGCGGTCCTAAAAAAGGTGCATTTGCGTGATTAAATATTTACTTTTAAAATATTTAAGATTTGATAAAACACAACCATTTATCACACTTTCTGCTATTTTGGCTTTTGCTGGGGTGAGTGTAGGGCTTATGGTTTTGATTATAGCAATGGCGATAATGAACGGATTTGACAAAGAATTTGAACGCAAACTTTTTGCAATGAATTATCCAATTACGATTATCACGCACAATGGCACTGGTTTTGATGATGATTTTGTAAATGAACTCAAATCAAATTTGCCAGAGCTTAAATTTAGCCCGTATATCAGCACTCAAGTAGTTTTCAAAAATGAAAACAAACTTGATGGGGGACTAATTTTTGGAGTAAATTTTGACGATGAAAAAGAGATAAATTCAATACTTGCTAGAGATTTAGAACAAATTTCACCAAAAGGATTTGATATTGTTGTTGGAAGTGGTATCAAATCAAATTTTGGTCTTTTAGACGGAGACAAAATAAGCTTAATTTTTATGGATTTGACTCCTAGTGCTTTGAGTGTAATGCCAAAAATGAAAAGATTTAATCTCGCTGGAAGCTTTAGCTCTGGACTTATTGCTTATGACAAAGTCTATAGCTACACCACAGCTGAGGCTCTAAGAAAGATTTTAAATTACCCAAATGGTATTTATGACGGCATTCATGTATATTCGCCAGATCCCAAAACAGACATAAATAAAATCAATCAATTTTTAAAAAAAGGCGAAAGAGCGATTGGTTGGTGGCAACAAAACGGCAATTTTTTCTCAGCTCTAGCACTTGAAAAAAGAGCCTTATTTATCGTGCTTATGCTAATTATTTTAGTAGCTAGTTTGAATATAATTAGCTCACTTTTAATGACTGTTATGAATCGCCGTCAAGAAATCGCCCTTTTACTCGCACTTGGAGCAAGTAAAAGCGAAATCAAAAAGAGCTTTTTTGCTCAAGGGCTTGTTATCGGCGGATCGGGAATTGTTTTTGGTATGATACTTGGGCTTTTTGGAGTTTGGTTGCTCGGAAGCTTTGATATAGTAAATTTACCAGCCGATGTTTATGGAAGTAGCAAATTACCAATGGAATTATCAGTTAGTGATTTTGTTTTGATAGTAATTGGTGCGATTTTTATTGTGGCATTTTCGTCATATTATCCAGCCAAAAAAGCCTCTCAAGTAGATATTCTTACGACTTTAAGAAACGAATAAATTTATCCAACCGCTTGTTTTTTTGAGCCAAAATCTTCATTAATTACAAATTTGCTTTTAAGTAAATATTAAAAATTTAGGGCAAATTTGATAAATTTAGTAAATTTAGTCAAATTTAAGGAGCAAAAATGCAAGAGTGGATTGAAAAATTTAAAGCAAACGATCTTTTAAAAGTCATTGATGAGCCGTGTGATATTGATTTAGAAATAGCTCATGCTAGTTATATTGAAGTAAAAAAGCAAAATTCAAAAGCACTTTTATTTACGCACCCAACAGACAAAGACGGCAACTTTTATCCGCCAGTTTTAACAAACACTTTTGGCAGTTTTAAGGCGCTAAATTTGATTTTGGGACGCAAACCTGATGAGATTGCAAGGGAAATTGAAAATTTATTAAAGCCAAAAAAACCTACGAATTTTAAGGAAAAACTTGATTTTTTAACATATTTAATCTCGCTTCGCAAAGTTTTTACTACTAAATTTAAAGGCAACGCTCCGTGCCAAGAGCTTAAATTTATGGGCGAAAACGCCGATCTTACTAAGCTTCCTGCTCTTAAAACTTGGGAAAAAGACGGTGGTAGATTTATCACTATGGGGCAGGTCTATACCAAAGATTTGCACGGAAATACGCAAAATCTTGGTATGTATAGACTTCAAATTTATGATAAAAATAAGCTTGGTATGCACTGGCAAATCCACAAAGACGGCGCAAATTTTTATAATGATTACAAAAAAGCAGGACTTAAAATGCCAGTTTCTGTGGCGATTGGTGGTGATCCGCTTTATATTTGGTGCGGTCAAGCACCGCTTCCTAAGGGCATTTTTGAGCTTTTGCTTTACGGATTTATCCGCAAAAGTCCCGCAAAACTTGTTAAATCGCTTACAAATGATATTTGGGTGCCTTATGATAGTGATTTTGTGATTGAAGGTTTTGTTGATACCAACGAATTTGAGAGCGAGGGTCCTTTTGGCGATCACACCGGCTTTTATACGCCAATTTTGCCGTTTCCTGTGATGAGAGTAAGTGCGATAACTAGTAAAAAAAGTCCGATTTTTCACGCTACGGTCGTTGGAAAACCGCCGTTAGAAGATAAATTTATGGGTTATGCGACAGAGCGGATTTTTTTACCGCTTTTTAAAACAAGTGCTCCTGATTTAATTGATTATAAAATGCCTGAAAACGGCGTTTTTCACAACTTGATTTTGGCTAAATTTGACGCAAAGTATCCAGCTCACGCTAAACAGCTAATGCACGCTTTTTGGGGAGTAGGGCAGATGAGTTTTGTA
The DNA here is from genome assembly GCA_017940085.1 of Campylobacter sp. Classification (GTDB taxonomy): domain Bacteria; phylum Campylobacterota; class Campylobacteria; order Campylobacterales; family Campylobacteraceae; genus Campylobacter. The sequence goes on along the minus strand of JAGAZK010000135.1, from coordinate 2,504 downwards.
AAACATGCGATTTTTGTTGATAGCGAAGCTCCAAATTTGGGTGATTATGAAAATTTGACAAGATATATTTTAAATCGCATAAGTGTGGAGAGTTTGACATTTAGCGAGGGCGTTTGCGATCAGCTTGATCACGCTTCGCCAAATGCGTGTTTTGGTGGGAAGCTTGGCATTGACGCAAGTAGTGATTTAAGTAAAAATCCGCCTGAAATTCTAAGTGATACCGAACTTTTGGCTAAATTTAAAAGTGTTGATGAGAAAATTTTAGACTTAAAGCAGTATTTTACGGATACTAAAAATCCTATAATTTTAGCAAATTTGGATAAAAAGGAGAGTGCAAAAGCTAGTTTTGATCGGATTTTGAAATTTGCAAACCACTTTAAAATCGTGATTTTTATAGATCCAAAAAACAATATTGACAACCTTTATATCAGTATTTGGCGAATTGTAAATAATATTGATGCAAATAGGGATATTTTTATTAGCAAAGAGCAAATTTGCATTGATGCGACTACAAAAGGCGAATTTGACGGATATAAAAGGGAGTGGCCTGATGAAACTTTGTGTAATAAAGAAGTCGTGCAAAATCTTATAAAACGCCAAGTCATAGATGATAACAAAGAACTATTTTTGAAATTTGATATATTTTAATGATTTGATAAATTAAAAGGAGTAAAAAATGACAAAATTGTATTCAGAACTACATGGCTTATACGGACTTTCAAAGACATTGAGATTTGAGTTGAGACCTGAAGGTAAAACCAAAAAAAATTTCCAAAAATATCTACTAACAGAAGAGCAGAGAAATGAAAAATTTAAAATAGTAAAAACATATTGTGATTGGTATCATAAATATTTTATAGAAAAGTATCTTGAAGAAAATGAATTTAAAAAGTTTTTAGAATCTAAAAAAATATTACAAAAATTTAATTTGAATTTAGAAAAAATTCAAAAAGCTATCAGTTTAAAAAATAAAGACGAAATCAAAAAAATACAAGATGAGATAAGAAAAATCATTTCGGATTGTTTTAAACAAGATAAAAAATATTATGAAGGCTTGTTTAAAGAAGAAATGTTTAAAACATATCTTCCAGATTTATACGAAAAAGACAAAAGTGGGGCATTGGAAGATATTAATATTTTTGCCAAATTTACTACATATTTTTCTGGATACAATGAAAATAGAAAAAATATGTATTCAAGTGAAGAAAAATCCACAGCTATAGCATTTAGATTGATAAATCAAAACTTACCGACATATATTTACAATATTGAAAATTTTAAAAAGATTGTTAAAATTATGCCAGACATAAAAACTAAATTAGAGCCCCTAAATTTAAATCCAGATGATTATTTTGGGGATATTAAAAAATATGCAAAAGTGCTTTCACAATCCGGAATAGATTTGTATAATGAAATAATAGGTGGAAAAAGTCAAGAAAATGGTAAAAAACTTCAAGGTATAAATGAATTTGTAAATTTATATAATCAAAAATGCAAAGACAAAAAAGATAGACTCCCTAAATTAAAACCACTATATAAACAAATTTTGGGCGATCAAACTAGTGGGTCTTTTGTGATAGACAAAATCCAGGACGATAAAGATTTGATAAATAGCCTAAAAGAATGCTACGAACAAATATCATCGCTCATAAATAAAGCTGAATTTGTAAATTTATTTAAAGATATAAATAAATTTGATACTGATAAAATCATTGTTAGCAATGAAACAAAATTATCTAATATTTTGTATAAAGATTGGAATCATATAAATTTATTACGAAAAGAAGATTATAAAATTTCACACCCAAAAATAAAAGATGATGAAAAAATACAAAAAGAACTTGAAAAGATTCCATTATCACTATATGAAGTAAAAAATCTAATCCAAAACGATAAATTTGCAGAACAAAAGCCAAATTTAGTTAAAAATTTTATTGATTTGTTTGCAAATTTAATCAAAAACATAAAAGACCAATACGCTAATTGTAAAGAAATTTTGGATGTAAAATATGAGCAAAATAACAAAGATTTAATCAAAGATGATGATAAAATACAAAGAATCAAGGCTTTTTTGGACTCTATAAAAGAGCTTCAAGAATTTGTGAAAATTTTTATCCCAAAAGATGATTTAATCGACATAGATAATAATTTTTATAATACTATTGATTATGAAATTTTATCGTTAGCTATAGCCGTATATAACAAAACTAGAAACTATCTAACTCAAAAGCCTTATTCTACGGAAAAATTCCCACTTACATTTGAGTGTTCTACCTTATTAAATGGCTGGGATGTAAATAAAGAAAAAGATAATCTTGCTGTATTATTTGAAAAAAATGGATTTTATTATCTTGGCATTATGCATAAAAAACATAATGAAATTTTTACAAATAAATTCGATGGAAATATCAGTGATTGCTATAAAAAATTTGATTACAAATTGCTTCCTGGTCCAAATAAAATGTTGCCAAAGGTATTTTTTTCTAATAAAAATAAAGATTATT
>JAGAZK010000134.1 GCA_017940085.1 Campylobacter sp. | reverse complement strand
TCTTTAAATGAAATTTTATGTGTGTTTTGATATACTAAGCAGATTAAATTTAAAAAGGAAAAGCAATGGAATTAAAAATCGCTAGAAAAGACCTAAATATCAAGCCAGAAGTTATAAGTTTTGACGAAATTGAAAAAGATTTAGCACAAACAAAAAACAAAATTTATTATTTTGACAAAGACAATACCCACAAACAGCTAATTTCTTTAGTAGAAAAATTTGAAAAAAAAGGCTTTAGCGTATATCACAGAGTCGTCAAATACGGACTTGACGAAAACGACTATTGCTACGAAGTGCATATACTTTGAAGCTTTTTGTTCAAACTTTGGGCTGTGCGATGAATGTCCGTGATAGCGAACATATCATCGCTGAGCTAAAAGACGAATACGAACTTACAAATGATGTCAAATCCGCAGATCTCATCATCATAAACACTTGCTCTGTTAGAGAAAAGCCAGTAAATAAACTATTTAGCGAGATTGGCTCACTTAGTTTGCAAAAACAAAAACACGCCAAAATCGGAGTTTGCGGCTGCACAGCAAGTCATTTGGGATCACAAATCATCAAAAAAGCCCCACAAGTTGATTTTGTGCTTGGTGCTAGAAATGTATCTAAGATAAAAACCGCTGTCAAAACGCCTAAATTCGTCAGTATTGATACACAAAATGACGAAAGCGATTATGAATTTAGCGATTATAGAAGCAATCCTTACAAAAGCTACATAAATATTATGATAGGTTGTGATAAAAAATGTGCTTATTGCATAGTTCCGCAAACCAGAGGCAATGAAATTAGCATACCTAAAAAAATAATTTTAAATGAAGTAGAAAAATCAGCTAAAAATGGTGTTAGAGAAGTATTTTTGCTTGGTCAAAATGTAAATAATTACGGCAAAAGATTTTCAAATTCACACGAAAAAATGGATTTTAGCGATTTGTTAAATGAAATTAGCGAGATTTCTGGCATTGAGAGAATTCGCTTTACTAGCCCTCACCCACTTCACATGGACGATAAATTTTTACAAACTTTTAGCAAAAATCCAAAAATTTGCAAATCAATCCACATGCCACTTCAAAGCGGTTCAACTAAGGTTTTGCGTGATATGAAAAGAGGTTACAGTAAAGAGTGGTTTTTGGACCGTGCGTTAAGGCTTAGAGAATTAAATCCAAATTTAAATATTTCTACTGATATAATCGTAGCTTATCCGACTGAGAATGAAGCTGATTTTAATGATACTATGGAAGTTATTGAAAAAGTAAGGTTTGAGCAAATTTTTTCTTTTAAATTTAGCCCACGCCCACTAACTCCTGCTGCGAATTTGCCCCTAATTGATGATAAAATTGCAAGTGAGCGACTGACACATTTGCAGTCTTTTCATAATGAAATTTTAGATGAAATCACAGCAAATTTAAAAGATCAAATTTTAGAAGTTTATTTTGATGAGCTAAGAAGTGGTGGGCAAGTTAGCGGTAGGAGTTATAATAATTTTTGTGTTCAAGTAAATGGCAGCGAAGAACTGCTTGGGCAGTTTAAAAATGTCAAAATCACAGATCCAAAAAGAATGGTTTTAAATGGGCAGATCATTTAAAGACAAATTTATTATAATTATTGCTGAATATTTAATATTATTTTTTATGTGGCTTATTTTTCTAACTTGCAAGAAAAAATACATCGGTCAAACTATCCCAAAAGAGCCTTGTGTGGTGCTATTTTGGCATGGCAAACTTGCAATGATGCCTTTTGTTTTTAAAATTTGGTGGAAAAACAAAGCAGCAAAAGTAATTATTTCGGATCACAAAGACGGAGAAATCATTACAAGAATAATTTCGCATTTTGGTATAGGCTCAGTTCGTGGAAGTTCATCCAAAAACGCTGCAAGAGCTTTAGCTACCGCATTTAAAGAGATCAAAAACGGCACAGACATTGCTATTACTCCTGATGGTCCAAGAGGTCCAAGACATAGTATTTCTGATGGCTGTGTGATAATTCCACAAAAAACAAATTCTAAAATCGTGATTTTAGATTATAATGCGAGTAAATTTTGGCAATTTAAAAGCTGGGATAAAATGATTTTACCAAAGCCATTTAGCACGATTTATTATAAAATAAGCGAACCTTTTAGCATAGAAAATTTAGATCTACAAACTGCCAAAGATTTGCTTTATCAAAGGCTTATAAAGTCTTTTTAATGCTAAATTTGATAGTATTTGAAAATTTGTTTTGGGGCGTGTATGTTTAATTGGGTCAGAAGTTTTTTGACAAATTTTTATATCACTGTCGTAATTGATGACAAAGATTGCAAAATTTACGGCGAATTTGTTAGAAAATCAAAAATCATCAAAACAATAAAAACCAAATTTGATATTGTAAATTCAAGAATAGATCCCACTTTTAACAAACTTATCAAAAAAGAATCAAAAAACGCCTATCACTCGTATATTTCGGTATTGCTCCATACTTCCAAACAATGGGTTTTGCCACAAGGCAAACAATACAGAAAATTTGGCATAGACCCAAGCACATCGCAAATCGTAAAAATGCCAAGTGGGTGGTCAATATTTGTATCAAATAGCGAATTTGTAGATACCAAAAGACTGCTTAACAACATAAAAATGGACCTTGTTTATTCACCATTTTCGCTTCTTTATGAAAGAATAGTCCAAAACAAAGTAGATGATAAACTGACTTTGTATGTTTATGCTAGGGATTATAGCACTACAATGATGATTTTTAGAAATGACAAAATGAAATTTGGCAAATATTTCAACAACGACACAAAAGAAGATCCTATCGTAGATGACAAGGTCTTAAAGTCTATCGATACGACAAATTTAGACGATATTATTGCAGACGAAGAAGATAAATTAATAAATTTAGAAACTCTCCAAGATATTGATTCAGTTGATGTCGGATTTAGCGATGGAAGTTTTCAAGATATTCAAACTATAGAAGAAGATGACGAAGAAATAGACATCGAAAGATCTGTCGCAAATCTCGGCAAACTCGCAAAACTAATTGAAAATATAAAAATCGGCGTCAAAGAATATTATTCAAACAAGCTCTATAATAGCGATTTTATCGAATCTGTCGTGATTTTTGATGCGATTGAATTTGATGACCATTTGAGCGAGACTATCCAAACAGAGTTTTTAATCGAGCCAATTATTTACGAAGCCGATGCTAATCAAGATTTAATTAGAATCGTCAAAAGAGAATTAAATGAAAAGCTATAGTTTTATCAAACCAAAACTCAAACCAATTTTTTCAGTAATTACTAAAATTTGGATTTTTTTGATTATTTTGGCTGTGTTTTTCTTTGTGATTTTGGCTTCTTTTATTTCGTATTCTACATTTTATATCAACAACAACAGCCAAATAGAACAAAAACGCTATGATGAAAAATTTCAAGAAATCGAGCAAATCAAATTTGATACCCAAAAATTAATTAATGACAGAGATTTGATTTTGGGCGTTTATTCATCAAATGAAATGCTCAAAAAAAGCCTAAAAAATTTACTTGACCTAGTGCCTGATTCTATAACCATAAATGATATTTATTTAGATAAAAATGAATTAATCATCAAAGGTCAAACGCCTACAAAAAATGCCTTTAATCTACTGATGGAAGCACCGCTCAAATCAGTATTTAGCAAAACAACAACCGAGTTTTATCAAATCAACAATGGCTGGTATAATTTTACTAGCGTAAATAAAATGGAAACGAGTTTAGATGAGTGAAAATTTTGAAGAATCTGATGTTTTAAAATCGCTAGTTTTTGTTGTCGTTTTAATCGCACTTTGTGCGTTTTTGATATTTACGCTAATAATGCCAAGTATCAGAGAATACAAAATAGCCAAAAACAATAACAATGACAAAATCGTAAATTTAGATAAAATCCAGCAAATTTATGACGCTAGATTCAATGAATTAAACCAACTCCAAACCCAAAATGCCAAGATTTTAAACTCATTTAGAAATGATTTTAGTGAGCAAAAATTTATAGCTTATTTGAATAAATTTTTCAAAGATATTAAGCTTGATAGGCTACCGCCGACAGATGCAAATGAGACTTTTTCTCGCTATGAATTAAATGTCAGCACAAATATTAAAGATTCAAGTAAGATTTATGAATTTTTGGATTTTGTAAATAACTGCGACAACATAATCAAAGTAGATTTTCCAGTATCAATCAAAAGCTCAAAAGACCAAATTCAAACCAAATTTAAACTTTCAATTTATTCAAATTCGAATTAATACTCAAATATCCACGAATTAGCGGTGGGATTTTGTTTTTGCGACATTTTTCTTTAAATTTTTTATCCATTTTTGTTTTGATATACGGGGCGATAAAATAATATTTTTCATTACTAGCGACTGCGATTTTATGCGATACCACACAATCACTTTTCTCGCATTCTTGGCGAGTTTTTTGGCTTAAAACGATACCTAAAATTTTACACGCTTTATCAATTAAATTTAGAGCAAATTTATCTTTTTTGACGATAAAAAATTCATCATCGCTATAAACAAATTCGCCCAAAATCGCTTTTTTATCGTTTTGCAAAAACTGCATTGATTTTTTGATACCGCTTTCATAACGAGCCATAAATTTATCACTAAATTCGCTTCTTATAAAATTCCTTTTAAATTTGATATTTTCGTTTGAAATGTCGTTAAAAAATTGAATTTTATTTTCACTTAAAAACTTTAAAATTTGCGTTTTGCTAATGTTAAAAAAAGGTCGCACGAGTGTGAAATTTGTGCGATTTTCGATTTTTTCAAAGCCAAGCAGATTTGCTAAACCTGCGCCTCGTCCAAGTTGCATTAAAAACCACTCAAATTTATCGTTTAATTGGTGTGCTGTGATAAGCGTATTAAAGCCAAATTTAACGGCAATTTCATCAAAAAATTCATAGCGAATTTGCCGTGCGATATTTTCAAAATTTGAACTATTTTGCAAATCAAGCGAAGCAGTTTTGATAAATAAATTTACGCCAAATTTCTCGCAAAGCTCTTTTGCGCTATTTTCTTCTTCGTCGCTTTGTTTTCTAGTTTTATAATTCACAAAAGCACAATCAAATTTAACGCCCAAATTTAAAAGCGTGTAAAAAAGCGCCGTGCTGTCGCTCCCATGCGAAAAAGCTAGTAAATTTTTCCTACCCCGCAAAAAATCCAAAATCTCGCTATCAATAATCAAATTTTTCATTTTTTCACCGTGAAATAAAAATCGTATTTAATTTCTACAAAGCTACTTTTTACGCCTTTGATTGAAAAAGGGTTATCAACGCTACCTTTATATGGAGCAATTTTGCATTTTAATTTATTATTTTCAAACAAAATTTCGTCTAAATCTATCTCAAAATGGCAAAATTCAATCTCGCAATTTTTGTTTATATTGTGCTTTTTAGCGATATATTCGCCAAAATCAAGCTCAAACACACTTTCGTTTTTATCAAAAACTTTTATGTCTTTGTATGTGAGATTGAAATCAAGTCCGTTTTGCGAGAAATTTTTTGGTTCAAAATCGTTAATGCTTATGTGATACGCAAAATCGCCGATTTCGTTGATTTTATTTTTATTTTCTTTAATGCTTATTGAGAAATTTTTTGCTTGTAATAATGCTGATTTTAGCTTAAATTCAACGCCGTAATTTTTAAAAAAAGCTTCAATGCTTTTTAATTTTTCCAAATTTTCATCTTTTATTTCAATATTTTCATAAATTTTAAGCTGCGAATTTATACTAGTTTTTAAAAAATTTAACGGCGAAAACACGCTCAATGCGAGAATAACTATAAAAGAAATAAGTATAAATTTATGTTTTAAATTTGCCAAAGTCAAACAAATAGCCAAAAAAATCCAAAGCCCAAAAGCCACGACAAAATAGCGATTTGGCGTAATTCCGTGCTGGTTTATACGCACTAAAATCGCATAAAAACTAACGCACAAAAGCCCAAGTATGCAAAATGCAAAAAATTTATCAAATTTACTTTTATTTTCTTTTAGCCAAAATAAAATCAGCCAAAACGCACTAAACCAAACTATCAAATGAACAATACTTGCGTCAGAATTTATTAAATTTAATGCCCTAAAAAGCAGATAAATCCATAAGATTACGGCATAAACAAAAGTCAAAAAATAGATTATTTTAAAAATTTTGTTTTCGCTAAATACAAAATTTAAAGCAACCTTGCCAAGAAGCAAAACAAAGCAAAATGCAAATGCCAAAACCAAAGAAGCAGGCAAAAATTCATCTTGCACTCTAAAAAGCGAGTGTAGTGTTATGAAAAATATCAGACAAATAATGCCTAAAATCACACCGACTACGAAAGCTTCTATAAATGCACTAAGCGTGATATTTAGTTTAATCGGCAGTGCAAAAAGTGCGATTAAAATAAAAACAACGCTTAAATTTAGTATGAATTTATATATACCAAATTCGGCAAAATCGCCACTTGCACTGCTTGAAATAGCATTTGTGGTGGCATATAAACAAATCGCCACACCAAAAATCAAAACTATACGAAAAAGCCTATTTGGCGGTATTTTTAGGTTTTCAAACAAGGCTGATGTGCTAAGCAAAATAAGGCAAAAATAAATAATATCTGCTATATATTTTGGCTCGTAAAAATGAGCAAATATCAAAATGGCTAAAATAACGGCACAAAATACCGCAATAACCGTAGAAATTGGGAAAAATTTATAGCTATTTAAGATTTCAAAAAGATAGTTTTTTCCTTTGAGTAAATTCATTTTTTACCTTTAAATTTGCGTTTTAAATTTACAATTTTACTTGCACTGATTTTTATCTAGCCCTTTCCAAAATGTGAATTTGCCACTTTTAGTTCTAACTTCTAAAAGCCAGTTGCGATTTTTAACGCTATCAATAAAATCATCGTGATTGGCAGAGCAATATTTTTGCTTACATTTTTCTATAAACTCTTTCTGAAACTCATCTCTAAATTTTTCTTTTCTAAAATTTTTAGTATCTTCAATGATGAAATTTATATTTATAGTTTCATTATCGCAAAAAATTTTTTCTAATGTAACTACGCCATTGACGATAGGAAATTTCACATCTTTTAAATCATTATCTAACTCGCTATTGCAATCTGCTTTTAAAAAACAAGTTAAAAAAATAACTAAAAATAGTTTTTTAAGCATAATTTTCCTTGTAAATTTAAATTTTCTTTATTGCTTTTGCAATGAGTTTTTCGCCTACGAATTCGCTGATTTCGCATTCGCATAAATCGCCTGTGTGTAAATTTTCTATCTCGCTTTCGTTGATTAAAATCTCGCCATCAATATCTTTGTCCCATAAAGCCAATTTTGCACCCATAAAAAACTCGCCCTCTGAGCTAATGCCAGTGATTTCCACGCTTTGTGTAGTGCCGACTAAACTTTCAAAACTCTCTGAAATTGCTTTATTTATGATTTTTTCAAGCTTGTTTAACCGTTTTGTGATAGTGCGAGTTGGGAGTTGTGGCATTAAGTAACTAGCCGTGTCTTCTTCTTTGGAGTAAGCAAAGGCTGAAATTCTATCAAATTTAAACTCACTTAAAAATTCGCAAAGCTCGTTAAATTCGCTCTCACTCTCACCCGGGTGTCCGATTATCACGCCGGTTCGCAAAAATGAATTTGGCGCCAAACGCATTAAATTTAGCAAATTTAAAATCTCGCTTTTGCCGTTTCCGCGTTTCATAATTTTTAGCATTTTGTCATTTATGTGCTGGATCGGCATATCGAAATA
>JAGAZK010000133.1 GCA_017940085.1 Campylobacter sp. | reverse complement strand
TCCATTGACGCGAGATAGAGCAGTGGTAGCTCGTCGGGCTCATAACCCGAAGGTCGAAGGTTCAAGTCCTTCTCTCGCAACCATCATTTCATAAAAATCTCGCAAAACACACTAAATATCAAAAGATATTTTTGTTTATGTATCCAAACAAACACATTAGCTAATTAAATTTAGCTTAAATTTAATCAAATTTCATACATTTCATCAAGTATATTTAGACAAATTTGAATTGTTTTTAGTTCGTCTTTTGTGGCTTTTTGGTCAGAAAAATAATATTCTACACTGTTTTGGGATTGTAAATTATAGTTTAATTTATCTTCAAGCTTTCTTACAAGCTGATTTATTGTGCCTTTATTGCCATCAATAAATTTTATATTTGGAGCAATTTGTAAAAAAATTTTCTTAAAATAATTAAAATGAGTGCAACCAAGCACCAAAACATCGTATTTGTTTAAATCAATTTTAGATTGCAAATATTCTTTGATTTTAGGATCGTCAAAATTGGTATTTTCTGCAAATTTGACAAGTTCGCCAAGAGCGATTAAATCAATATCTTTTTTGTCAATCAAAGAGAGCAAATTTGCTAATTTTTCGCCATTTATCGTAATATTTGTCGCAGCGACTAAAATTTTTTTATCAGGATAAATTTCAGCTGCTTTTTTGACAGCTGGTTCCATCGCAATGATTGGAAAATTAAATTTATCTCTAAATTCTTTATTTGCTAAACTGCTTGCAGTATTACAAGCAATCACTACCGCATCGACATTTTGTTTGGCAAAAAAATTCATAATTTTTTCTAAAAATAGCTTAATTTGGGCTGTGTCTTTTTCGCCATAAGGCACATGTTTTGTATCTGCGTAATAAATAAATTTGGTTTTTTCAAGCACTTTTAGAGCATGATGAAGGACGCTAAGTCCTCCGATCCCAGAGTCAAATATCCCTATTTTCATCGGTTTTATTTGATTTTTCGTAATAATTATTTATCACCGAACAAAGTCTAGCACCAAACAAAAACACTATCCAAGACAAATAAATCCACACAAAGAAAAACAAAAGCACAGAAAATGAGCCATAAATGCTCTCATAAGTTTTGTTGTAAAATGCGTATTGCACGAAAAGCAATTTCGAGATCTCCCAGATACCTGAGCTAATCATCGATGAAGCAATGACAGCTTTTGGTTTGAGTGGTTTGTTGATAGAAATCGCATAAGTAACTGTAAAAATCGCCCAAACAATCAAATAAGGAAAAATAGCGATAAAATTTATCCATCTTGTAAAATCACTACTAAGAAGTATTTTTTGGATATGATTTGATAGCCAAAAACTAAGCCCCAAAGCTAAAGGCATTAGAGTAATTAGCGTCCAATATACGCTCAATCCTTGCCAAAATCCACGAGTTTTGACATTTGTGATTTTTGAAATGACATATTCATAATCAGCAAAAAACATAATACTTGTAAAAATCACAGCTATTAAGCCCATTACGCCAAGTCCGGTTGAATTTGCCAAAAACTGATCAATATAAGCAGAAAATGCTTCTTGATTGCTTGGAAGTAAATTTGCAAAAATAAATTCTTTGATTTTGGCATAATATCCTTCAAAACTAGGCATTTTCAAAAACATTGACAAAGATATAAAAATAAATGGAATAATTGCTAAAAATGTGTGAAAACTAAGACTAGCAGCATAATGCATAAGTTCTTTATCAAGTGCAGATTTGGCAAATTTAAATGAAATTATTGCACTTTGTCTAAATACCAAAAAATATTTTTTCACTTCACAGCCCCATTTTATTTGGATTTAGGATATTGTTTGGATCAAATGCTTTTTTAATCGCTCTAAAAAGATCCATTTCGGCTTGGCTAAATGCGAGTTGCATAAAAGGTGCTTTGCTAATACCAATTCCATGCTCACCAGAAAGAGTGCCTCCAAGCTCGACTGCTACTTTAAATATTTCAGTAATCGCTTCATGACCTCTTTTGATAGCGTCTGGGTCGTTTTTATCTACCATTACATTTGTATGGACATTTCCATCTCCGGTGTGTCCAAAACAAGGCGTTGTAACTTTAAATTTATTTGAAATTTCAGTGATTTTAGAGAGCAATTCTGGGAGTTTGGATCTAGGAACTGTAATGTCTTCGTTTAATTTCAAAGAACCATAACAAGTAATTGCTTGAGAGCAATTTCTTCTAGAAAACCAAATATCATCTCTTTCTTTGTCATCTTTAGCTACTATAAAATCAACTGCACCATTTGCAAAGAAATGTTCTTTTAATAAATTTAATTCTTCATCAATTATATCTTGATGATTTCCGTCAATTTCTGTGATTAAGATTGCACCAGCATTAGTAGGTAAGCCTTTGTGAAATTTATTTTCCACTGCTTTTATACTAAGATTATCCAAAAATTCCATTGCTACAGGTGTGATTCCAGCTGCCATAGTCCTAAAAACAGCATTCATTGCTGAATTTATATCTCCAAATACACCCATTGCGGTTTTTTTGTATTTTGGTTTGGGAATTAATTTTAGTATTATTTCTGTAATAACCGCAAGTGAGCCTTCGCTAGCTATCAATATTCCAGCTACATTGTATCCTGCGACATCTTTGATAGTTTTTTTACCAGCTCTTATGATTTGTCCATTTGGAAGCACGGCTCTTAAGCCCATGACAAAATTTTTTGTAATCCCGTATTTTGCGGCTCTCATTCCACCAGCATTTTCTGCGACATTTCCGCCAAGTGTGCTGTAATTTTCACTTGCAGGATCTGGCGGATAAAAAAGCCCGTGTTTGGCGGCTTCATTTTGCAAATCCATATTTATTACGCCTGGTTGCACGACTGCGACCATATTTTCTAAATCAATTTCAAGAATTTTATTCATATGTTTTTCAAGTGCTAAAACAATCCCGCCATTACTCGCCAAAGCCCCGCCAGTAAATCCACTTCCAGCACCTCTTGGGACGATTATGATTTTGTTTTCGTTGCAGTATTTTAAAATATCACTAACATCTTTTTCGTCTCTTGGAAATAAAACACCATCTGGCAAAAATCGCTTTTTAGTCGCATCATAACAATAAGCAATCTTGTGAGCTTCATCAAAATAAGCGTTTTCATCTCCAAGTAAATTTTGGAAAAATTTAATGTGTTGTGCGTTCATTGTAATCCTAAAAGTTTTTTGTAATATTTATCATAGTTTTTGATTTCGCCATGAAAAAAATCAAAAAGAAGTTCTTTTACTTCTTTGACATTAGAATAAAAAGG
>JAGAZK010000132.1 GCA_017940085.1 Campylobacter sp. | reverse complement strand
AATTGATAGTATTAGTGGTTTCATTGAGTATCCTTATATCTATTATTAGATTTGTATCTGATTTTTAGCATTAAGTTATGTAAAAGATTAAATAAAAATACTTTGTAAAATAAACCATTTATTTTTGTTTCACTAAACAAAAATCTAAATAAAAGCAACGCACCTACTGCGTAAAAAATACAAAAATTTATAAACACATCAAAAAACAAATAACAAAAAATTAGCCAAATTAAATTTAATTTTGTTCCAAAAAAATAAAAGAAATTTAATTTAAGCCTATATTGTTCTTTATTTAAAATATCGTTTAATTCAAACATAATACAAACTCCAAAAAAAGCAGGGAATATTTTCCCCTGCCCTTATCGTCTTTGGAATTTACGATTAGTGTCTGTATTACCATCTTGTGATTCTTCTCGAATTTCTTTCATAGCTTCACTATCTTGTGGCAATTCGTTTAAAGCCTTATCAACTTTATCGATTTTGCTTTCTAAATTTTCTTTATGCTGATAAGCTCTTTCTTGACTATTGTTGTAATTTGAAAAATCAAGATTTTCGATTTGTTTATTAACAGAAGCTAATTTTTTAGATAAATCATCTTTCATAGAATCAAGCTCTTCTTTATTAGCCAACCCATAGCTTTGTTCTAAACATTTTTTAAATATATCAGCTAAACCATCACGATATTTTTCACCATCTTTGTTAAATCTACCATAAAGATTGCTATTCATCATCAAAAGCTTAATTTCCATTTGCTCTTTAAATGAATAAACTTCGCCTGTTTTTTTATTGACAGTAACAAAAGGCGGTTCATTTGAAATAAATTGATTTCGTTTTGTAGTGATTAGATTATTCATCCATTTTGACGGAATTTTATCGCCAACTACTTCTTTAACCATTTCATCAAATTTTTTAGCAGCTAATTTAGCATACTCACCCATTTTAAATTCGTTAAAACGAACTACATTGCCATTTTCATTTCTTGGCATTTTTGCGTCTCTATCTCTATAATGAGCATTATAGAGTGCTTTTAAATCAGGATTAACTTCTTGCTCTTGTGTATTTGTAACTTCTGCAATATGATCGCTTACATCAATCATACTATTGCTTTGATTTTCAAAAGCAGTCTGCAACTCTTCGTTGATTTCGTCTAAATTTGGCATTTTTGCTCCTTTGTAAAAAATTGATAACAAAGGATACAAAAAAATAAAAATTAAATTATAAAAAATAGCTTAAAGTATTAACCTTTAAAAAAAATTCTCGCTCTTCTTTAATAAAATTTGATAGTTTATTCACCTCTTCTATACCCAATCTCTTTTAATTTCTCAATACATTTTGTAGCATTGTGATCTTTGGCAATTTGTAAAACATTGAAATTTCCTACTGATTCCTCGATTGAATTTAGATTTTGAACTTGATTAATTAGATCTAAACCTATATCATCATCAACTTTTATCATTTTTTCAATAGTTTGTGGTAAAAGCTCTTGTGTAAAAGCGTAGTCATAAGCAGGAATACTAGTATCGTATTGCAAAGCTTGTGTCTTAAAATCATCAAAAATTTTAGAATTTCCGCTTATTTTAATTTCGTCTGCATTTAAACTAAATGCTAATAGTGATATTATAAATAATATTTTCATTGCTGTTTCCTTTTTATTTTTTCGATTTTATCATCTTTTAAACTATCATCTATTTTAACAAATTTACCATTATCATCTAATTCTATATTATTTTTGGCTTT
>JAGAZK010000131.1 GCA_017940085.1 Campylobacter sp. | reverse complement strand
GGGAATTAGATGAAAGTAGCCCTACTTGAAACCATAGTAATGAACGCTGGTCATGAGAGTGAATTTGATAAAATTTTAGTAGATGAATTGAAAAAATCAAATAATGAAGTCTGTTTTTTTGCGCCTGAGAATTATCCATTTAAATTTGATTATGGGTGCGAAATTTATCATCTAAAAACCAAAGCTGTAAGCTATGCAAATATAAATCAAATAAAAAAATGGCTTTTGTCTATCAAAAGAGAAATCAAAAAAATCATTTGGCTAAATGAATCTTTAAATTTAACTAAACAAGGCTTAGTTGATACAGTCGTGATTCCTACTTGCTCATACAGAATGCTTAGATCGGTTTTGCTAAGCGAATGGACAAAAGCCAAAACACCAATTTTGCTTATTTTGCACGGCATTATGCCAAAAGACAGAACTAAATTTGTAAATCTAACCAAAAAATTAGCAGAATTTAAAAATATAAAAATCGCTTGTCTTGGGCTTCAAAATGATTTTGATGAACTTAGAGATAATTCAAATTTTTTTACTCTCACCCCGCCTGTTTATACGCCTTATTTACTAAGCTCTGCCCCCCCCAATGCACGATTTCGCATTCTGATACCCTAAAATTCGGCTTTTTTGGACAATATAGAAAAGAAAAAAATCTTGAGTTTATTTTAGAAAGCTTTTGTGAAGCTAAATTTAGACGATCTGTCGAATTAATCGTACAAGGTTCAACTCCAACAAAAGAAGATGAGCTTGATTTTAAAAGGCTTCAAGATAAATATTCTAAGTATGAAAATATCAAATTTATACACAAAAGCTTGATTGGCAAAGAATGGCAAGAAGCCTTGATGAGCGTAGATGTTTTGCTTATTCCATACGGTGCTAAAAGATATTTATATCAGCCAAGTGCTATGCTTTTTACAGCAATTGGCTTTAATAAACCTGTAATCATAAGCCAAAATATGAATCCGCAAATAATAAATGAGTTTGAAATAGGCGAATTTGTGGATTTATCGAGCAAAGAAATATTTGCCACTCAGCTTGAGAGTTTTGCAAATAATTTTGATGAAAAATTAAGTATTTATCAAACTGCTCTAAAAAATGCCAACCAAAAATACAGCGGTGCAAATTTGATTAATCAAATAATTGGAATTTTGAGCAAATGAAAAACGCAATTATTTCAGATGCTAAGCCGTATTTTTTGAGCCAAGCTATTTTGGATTTGGAAAAAAATGCACAAATTTGCATTAAATCACTAATAGTTTTTGATAAATTTGCTCCAGTTTCGCATAAAAATAAAATTTGGTGGTTTGATTTGGTATTTTCTTCTTGCATTTGGGAGCAAAGCGTAAATTTAACACAAAATGAAATTGATTTAATACTAAAAAATTATCATATTCTTGAGCAAAATTTAAACAGAGAAAAGCTTGTAGAACTACTTCCGCCTTATGAAATAAAAAATATAATTTTTAAATTTGTATTATTTTTTAAAATGCAAATTATCCAAAACGATGTCCAAATCGTAATTTTTAGAGATGTTCCACATGGGCCATTTGATTTGTTGCTTTATATAATGGCAAAATCGCTCAAAATCAAAACTTTGTTTTTTATGGCTGTAAATGAAAATTTGTCAAATTTATACGAAAATTTAGACGATATTGGCAAATTTGAACTAAACCGAACTGATAAATTTAATCTTGAGCAAAAATATGAAAAAAACCTACCATATATGAAAAAACCAAGCTTTAAAGATAAGCTCAGCAAAAAAGCAAAAATTTTAAATCTGCCAAAATATATCAAACACAAAAATCTCACACACCAAAGTTCAAAGATTTTGTATGATGATTTTTGGTCTTATTTAAATCTCCATATCATCAGAAAACTAAAAAGAATAGAATCAAAAAGAATTTACAAAAAGCTTTATAAAGCAAATTTCAATGCTAAAATTAATAAAAACGATAAATTTGTGTATTTTCCACTTCATCTCCAGCCAGAAGCCACCACAGACACACTTGGCGGGATTTATTGTGATCAAATTTTAGCTATAGAAAGACTAAGAGCAATTTTGCCAAAAGAAATTAAAATTTATATCAAAGAAAATCCAAAACAAACATTTTATATGCGTGAAAAGCACTTTTTTGATAGATTAAAAAATATCCCAAATATTGTCTTGCTCTCCAAAGACACAAATACTTATGAATTAATGAAAGATTGTGAATTTGTAGCTACTATCACTGGGACTGCTGGATTTGAAGCAATAAGTGGCGGCAAAAGAGCTTTGGTGTTTGGACTTGCTTGGTATAGATTTTTTGAGGGCGTGAGTATTTATGAAGAAGGAATTAAATTTGAAGAAATTATGAGCAAAAAAATAGATTTTGAAAAACTCAAAAATCAATTATTTTGTTATTTTAATAATGCAAAAAATATTGCAATCAGTGAGTATCAAGCAAATTTAAATGCAAATTTCAATAAACAATCAAATTTAAAACAAATTCAAAAAGAGATTTTAAAATACTTGTAAATTTGCTTAAAACGCAATTCAAAAGCCTTTTTAAGACTAAATTTAATCCTAAAATAAATGAATTAAAAAAGCTCTCTCAAATTGAGAGAGCCAAGATCTAACAAGAGTATTAATAATCAAGTTGTGGTTTTGGAGTGCTTTTTGTGCTTGCTGGCAAGATTGGATAAACAACTTGTGGAGCTTTTCCTGTCAAAGTTTTTAGGAAAGTTACGATAGAAGCAGCTTCTTTGTCGCTGATTTCTATACCAAGTTGAACACTACCCATTTGTTTAACTGCATCATCTAGATCCCAAATAGCACCATTGTGATAATAAGGAGCTGTCAATTCTACATTTCTTAGAGTAGGGGTTTTGACCATTCCGTTTTTGTCGCCTTTGAAATCACCAACATTAGCAAATTTGTATTTTCCAGCAACTTCAAATGGTTGTAGGCTACCGCCCATTACAGCACCATTATGGCAAGAAGCACAGCCTTTATCTAAGAATAACTCAAGACCATCTTTTTCAGCTTTGCTTAGAGCTTTTGTGTCGCCTTTAAGGAATTTATCAAATTTAGAATTTGGAGTGATTAGTGTTCTTTCGAATACGCTGATTGCGTCAGCCGCATTGTTAAATGTAACACCATCTTTATAGATTTTTTTGAATTCTTCTACATAAGCAGGGATTGATTTAAGTCTTTTTTCTACTAAATCAGGCGTAGAAGCCATTTCTGGATCTGCTGTCATAGGACCTTTTGCTTGTTCTACAAGATCTGGAGCTCTACCATCCCAGAATTGAGCTGAATTTAACACTGAGTTATAAACAGTTGGAGCATTTACATGGTGAGGGTTTGCTGTCCATTTATGTCCTGTAGAAGCAGGGATTCCATCTACGCCACCAAGACCTAGATTATGACAGCTATTACAGCTAATGATACCGCTTTTTGAAAGTCTTGGTTCAAAATACAATTTTTTGCCAAGCTCTATTTTAGCAGCTGTTGATTTTGAGAACTTAAAGCCCATTTTTGTGAGCATTTGATCTGTCGCAGCTTGAGTTGCTGGAAGTGGTTCAAGACCTGCATTTTTAGCAGCCTTCAACAAATCTGCATCGCTAGCAGCAAACAATGAAGTCGCAAGCAAAGCAGCTGAACTAATAACTACAAAACTTTTCATTTACTTCTCCTTAAAAAAGTGTTTAAGAATTATATTTTAATAAATCTTAATTGTTAATAAATTTTATTAAGTGTAAAAAATTTTTTAATAGGATAAATTTACTCTTTTGTAGCTCTATAAAGGAAACTAAATATTTCAGCTACAGCTTTGTATAAATTTGGTGGGATTTCTTGGTTTATATCTACTTTGCTGAGTATTTCAACTAAATCGGAGTCTTCTTTGATGGGGATATTGTATTCGTGAGCAGCTGAAATTATTCTTCTTGCAATCTCCCCTTGTCCGCTTGCCACGACTTTTGGGGCATTGTCTCGTTTTTTATTGTATTCTAAGGCGACTGCTTTTTTTAGTTTTGCCATTTTATGCCTTAATATTGTAGCCGAGTTCCATTACGGCATTTTTTTGATATGGTTCAGATTGAGATCTTTGAGACAAATAAAAACTATTTACGATTAGTCCTTGTGAATTTAAAGCCCTTTTTAAGTCTCTGGCATTTTTTAATATCGTATCTTTAAAATCTTTATGGCTTGTAGTTATGGATACATCGATATATTTTAGATCAAACAAACCTATCATTACGCTAACTGAGCCGTGTTTGACGAAATTTAATTCAATCCTAGCATAAAATTTGTCTTTTTGACCTCTTTTAAATGTCAAAGAACTGCTCTCTAGTGCGTCCCAAGTATATGGAAGATGAGTTTGGAGCGAATTTTGGGTATAACTAATGAGCTGATTTATTTCAATTTGCGTGATTAAACGATTTGCTGTTTGATTAACTCCACGCAAATTTGTATCTTTTGAGCTTAATTCTTTGAGATTTAAAAGCACAGATTTTAAATCATTTTGTAGATTTTTGACATTTGATTCAAAGCTAGTTTGGATTATTTGTGAGATTTGATTTTTGGCATGTCCTGTGGCTCTAAACAAACTCCTAATCTCGCCAAGAGTATTTTTAGCTCCAATCGTATCTGGCTCTATGGTATTTATGATATTTGTAATTTTGTGGCTTATATTTATTAATTTGTTTTGCAAATTGACTGAATTTGGCTGCATAGTGCTAAGATCTGTAAAATTTGCTAGATTTATATTTTGTGGCAAAACTTTTGGCGATGCGACAAAAGGCAAATTTGATTGATTTAAATTTAATTGAGAATTTACTTGGTTTTGCGGATTTAAATTTGGTTGATTTTGGGCATTTAAATTTGCGTTTTGATTAGCTAAATTTGGTTGTTGATTTAAATTTGGTTGGTTTAAATTTGATTGAGAATTTGCTTGATTTGGCTGAGTGTTTAAATTTGCTTGATTTTG
>JAGAZK010000130.1 GCA_017940085.1 Campylobacter sp. | reverse complement strand
TTACTCTTGCATTTTGCGAACAAAATAATATCAATATCAAAACGCCTTTTGCAAATTTAAACGAAGATGAGCAAAGATTGGTATTGTATGGTAGTGCCAAACCAATAAATTTCACTTGGAAAAGACACAAATTATCTCGCACTTTTGAAGGTGCTTTAAAAATCAGTTATGAACTTCTTAAAAATGATAAAGATTTTGATGAATTTATGACAGAAAAGACTTGTTCTACTTGCAAAGGTTTGAGACTAAATAAACAAAGCCTAGCAGTAATTGTAGCAGGAAAAACTTTGGGTGAGATTATATCAATGAGCGTAGAAGATTGCACTAAATTTTTTAATGATAATAAAAATTTCTCTTATCTTAGTTCTCAGCACCAAACTATAGCTAAACCAATATTAAATGAAATCAAAGAAAGATTAAATTTTCTTTATGAAGTAGGACTTGGATATTTGAGTTTGGGACGAGATTCTCGCACAATTAGTGGCGGAGAAGCCCAAAGAATCAGAATTGCAAGTCAAATTGGAAGCGGACTAAGTGGAGTTATGTATGTTTTAGATGAGCCAAGTATCGGACTTCATGAGAGAGACACTCTTAAGCTAATCAAAACTCTTAGAAGTTTGCAAGAAAAAGGAAATTCTGTAATCGTCGTAGAACATGACAAAAAAACTATCCAAAATGCTGATTTTATCGTGGATATTGGTCCAAAAGCTGGAGTTGAAGGCGGAGAGATTGTATTTAGTGGCTCGTTTGATAAACTCACCAAAGCCAAAACTCTCACAGCAGATTATATAAATGGCAAAAAAATTATTAATTTTTACAAAGGTAGAGCCCAAAAATCATGGCTAAGTGTGAGCAATGTAAATATCAATAATCTAAAAAATCTTAGCGTCAAATTTCCGCTTAAAAATTTAGTCGGAGTAAGCGGAGTAAGCGGCTCTGGCAAAAGCTCACTTGTGCTTCAAACCCTACTCCCAACCGCACTTGAAGAATTAAATAGAGCCAAAAAAGTCAAAACCATAAGTGGAGTATCAATCGAAGGACTAGATCAGCTTGATAAAGTAATTTATCTTGACCAAAGCCCAATTGGACGCACTCCAAGATCCAATCCAGCCACATATACAGGCGTAATGGACGAAATTAGAGCGTTATTTGCTCAAACTAAAGAAGCCAAATTAAGGGGCTACAAAATCGGCAGATTTAGCTTCAATGTCAAAGGTGGCAGGTGCGAAAAATGCACAGGAGACGGCGTAATTAGAGTAGAAATGCACTTTTTGCCTGATATTAGCGTAGTTTGCGATGCTTGTAATGGCACAAGATACAACCAAGCCACGCTCGAAGTCAAATACAAAGACAAAAATATAGCCCAAATCCTTGCTATGACGGTTAGTGAAGCGTTAGAATTTTTTAAAGCTGTGCCAAAAATTTACTCAAAACTAAAAACTATAAATGATGTCGGACTTGGATATATCACGCTTGGGCAAAGTGCAGTAGAACTCAGTGGCGGAGAAGCCCAAAGAATTAAATTATCAAAAGAACTCAGCAGAAGCGACACTGGCAAGACTTTGTATATTTTAGATGAGCCTACAACTGGACTTCATTTTGCTGATGTCGATAAACTAGTTGGAGTTTTGCACAATCTTGTAGAGCTTGGAAATAGCGTAATTGTGATAGAACACAATTTAGATGTGATTAAAAATTGTGATTATATCATAGATCTAGGGCCTGAAGGCGGAGTAAAAGGTGGTAAAATCGTAGCTTTAGGAAGTCCTATTGAGATAGCCA
Source organism: Campylobacter sp. (assembly GCA_017940085.1). Taxonomy (GTDB): domain Bacteria; phylum Campylobacterota; class Campylobacteria; order Campylobacterales; family Campylobacteraceae; genus Campylobacter. The sequence continues at coordinate 1,617 of JAGAZK010000130.1, read as the reverse complement.
AAACTTGCAAAAAAACTGGCTCTTTTACAGGAGAATTTTTAGCACCAGAACTCAAACAAATGGGAATTTTAAAATAAATTTAGGCTAAATTTACTTCAAATTTATTCGTATTTTTATGGTTTTTGAATAAATTTAATCAAATTTAGGCTCAATAATCAAATTTATTTGCAGTTTTGGAATAAATTTATCAAATTTAGAGCAAATTTATTTATCGTTTTATAAACAAATTTACTTATTTTTGACTGGGTGTCTGATTATGGTTTTTAATTTATTGGTGGCACATTTATTTGGATCGCTTAAGTAAATTTCATGATGATATTTACTTGTATCAAATTTAAGTGAGTTTTGCTCCATAAATTCGTGCATTAATCCAATAGTTTTTGGCTCATCATCATAGCTTCCCATGTGCATACATTGGACACACAAACCCTCATCATAGCTAAAAAACTCAATCTTAGAAAAATCTTGTTTTTTCTTTTTGGTGGCTTCTTTTATTGCCCAGTTAAAATCTGCTTTTGTAACAAAATCTGGCAAACGAATAACAGAAATAAAATTTAGCTTTTCTTTGTGCGTATAATCCATACTTTCCGTATTATCTTGCCACCAAAAACCCTCAAGCGGCGGGACAACATACTCAAAAAATCCGTCTATTTTATAATCAGTTTTATGGCTCATTTTTAGCGTATAAGCTACTTTATATAATAAATTAATGCCATTTTGATAATCTCCATTTTTTTCATTTGGATTTCCTTTGCCCTTAATGGCGATATAATTCATTTTCGGAATATCAATAATACTTGGTTTATTATTTTGTGCATAATATTTTTCTTTTTTAAAATCAAAAGCCATAAATATCCTTTTTGGGTCATTATATTATTTAAATTTGACTAAATTTAACCAAATTTGCTAACAAATTTAATCAAATTTAAGCTCAAATTTATTAAATTTAATCAAATTTGATGAAATTTATCCAAAAATAAAGGAGATATTATGAAAAAAGTCGCAGTAATCTTAGCTGATGGATTTGAAGAAATCGAAGCTATGAGCATTTTGGATATTTTAAGAAGAGGTGGAGTTGAAGCTTTGGCTGTGGGGCTTGAAAATACTCAAATCAAAGGTGCTCACGGACTAGAAATCATCTCAGATGTCATTTTTGAGAGCGTAAATTTTGCAAATATTGATATGATTGTGCTCCCGGGCGGACTTCCTGGAAGTGAGCATTTAGCAAAAAGTGCCAAACTCCAAGCCAAACTCAAACAACTCAAAAGCTCAAATAAAAAAATCGCTGCGATTTGTGCGGCTCCGTGGGCATTAAAAAGTGCTGAAGTTTTGGGTGGAAGCTATACTTGCTATCCAGGATTTGAAGCTAAAATCAATCATCTTGGCTACACAGATACTCAAAATGTCATAATTGATGGCAATATAATTACTTCAAAAGGTCCTGCAACTGCGATGGAATTTGCTCTTGTATTATTAAAAGAACTCGAAGGCGAGACTAAATTTAAAGAAGTCAAAGCCGGACTTTTGGCGTAAATATGCTATGTTAATAGCTAAATTTACTAGTTAAATTTAGCTATTAACACTAAAATTTAAATTTGCAATAATAAGCAAATTTAC
>JAGAZK010000129.1 GCA_017940085.1 Campylobacter sp. | reverse complement strand
CAATGGCTGTTTGAGTGTGTTTGGGTTTTTAAACAGCAATGGATTTGGCGAGTTTTATCAAAGACTTGGCAAACAAACTCACATAAAAGCCACACCCAAACCTATAAATGAGCAAACAATAAGCAGTTTTTTTAAAAATTTCGTCAAACAAAATGGCGATATTTGCGAAATTTATTTGATTATCGAAGGAATTCACTGCTCAGCTTGTATTTGGCTAAATGAAAAAGTCTTAGCATCAAGCGAAGGTGTGCTAGAAGCTGATATTAACGCCACTACCAACAAAGCCAGAATCTGCTGGGACAATAGCGTGATTTCTTTGCTTGAAATTTTAACTAAAATCCAATCTATCGGATATAATCCGCTCCCTTATGATCCAAACAAAGCAGAAGCTAGGGCAAATGAAAAACGGCGTGAGTTTTATATCAAAATGCTCGTTGGCGTGTTTTGCTCGATGAACATTATGTGGATAGCAGTAGCACTTTATGGCGGATATTTTAGCGGAATGGATAGAAGTGTCAAAGATATTTTGCATTTTGCTGAGTTTGTTTTGGCAAGTCCGGTGTTATTTTATACAGGAAGTGAGTTTTTTAAATCTGCTTATTTAAATCTCAAAAACAAAATCATCGGCATGGATTTGAGTGTGAGTGCTGGAGCGAGTATTGCGTATTTTTACTCTGTGTGGGCGATGTTGAGCAAAAACGGCGAAGTTTATTTTGACTCAGTAGCGATGATAATCACATTTGTTTTTGTGGGTAAATTTTTTGAAGTAATTAGCAAAAAAAGAGCTATTGACAATCTAGATAGCCTTAGTGGGCTTTTAGTCAGTGAAATTTATGTCAAAAATTGCGATAAATTTGAACTAAAAAGCGTTCATGATATACAAAAAAACGATGAAATTATGATAAGAAGTGGCGAGAGAGTTCAAATTGATGGGCAAATTATAAGTGGGAGTGGGAGTTTTGATTATAGTAGTTTGAGTGGGGAGAGTTTGCCAATAATGCTCCAAAATGGCGATAAAATCACAAGCGGAGCGGTTTGTATAGATGGAAGTGTGATTTATAAAGCAGATGAAATTTATGCAAACTCTATGCTTAGCAAAATCATTTCTATGCTGGAAATTGCGAGTTTTAAAAAGACAAAAATTGAAAAACTCGCAAATCAAATCGCAGGTAAATTTTCGCTTACGATTTTAATCTTAGCATTAATTACTTTTTGTGTTTGGCTGTATTTTAGCACGACTGCAAATGCTGTTATAGTCGCAGTTTCTGTGCTAATAATCGCTTGTCCTTGTGCTTTGAGCTTAGCAACTCCAGTAGCAAGTCTAGTCGGACTTAGCACAGCTTTAAAAAATGGTATTATTTTTAGACAAGCAAGACTGCTTGAAGATTTAGCCAAATGCAAATGCGTGGTTTTTGACAAAACTGGCACACTCACAAAAGGCAAACTCAAAGTCGTAAAAGCCCAAAAATTTAGCGAATTTGATGAAAATTTATTATATTCTTTATTGAGCGTATCAACTCACCCAATTAGCCTAGCTTTGAGAGATTTTGTAAATGCAAATTTACTCCCACTTGAAGATACCCAAAATATCGCTGGGTGTGGCGTAGTGGCTAAATTTAATAATCTAGAATTAAAAGGCGGATCGGCCAAATTCGTAGGAGTTTTGGAGACAAATTGCGAAAACTCAAGTTATTATTTTGCGATAAATGGTGATGTTGTAGCTAGATTTGAACTAGAAGATGAACTTAAAAGCGAAGCTAGAAGCGTAATAAATTCGCTCAAAAACGCAGGATTTAAAATCATAATGCTAACAGGCGATCAAGAAAAAATCGCTCAAAAAATCGCTTTGTATCTAGGAATAGACGAAGTTTATGCTCAAACAAATCCACTCCAAAAAGCCAAAATCGTATCAGATCTAAACAAAACTTCACCTGTAGTTATGGTAGGAGACGGCATTAATGATTTAGTGGCTCTAAAATCAGCTAGTGTTGGTATTTGCATGGGAAGTGGCGCTGCGGTAAGTGTAGAAAATAGCGATATTGTGTTATTAAAAGACGATTTAAAATCACTAAATTTAGCCATAAAATTATCTAAATTTACATTTTTGACAATCAAACAAAATCTAGCATTTTCACTCATCTACAACGCAATAACAATCCCACTTGCAATGGCAGGGCTGATTATACCGCTATTTGCGGCAATCTCAATGTCGCTAAGCTCGATAATAGTGGTCTTAAACTCATCAAAAATCAAATTTAAAGGATAAATTTTGAGTAATATTCTTGCTGTAATGATAGGAATTTCCTTGTTTTTAGGAGCTTTGGCTTTGTTTGGACTAATTTGGGGGATAAAAACTAAGCAATTTGAAGATTATGAAAAATTTTTAGGCGGCACCAAATACGACAGCCAAGACGCCCTAAATGACGCATACCAAATGGAAAAACGCAAAAAAATGGCTCAAGAAAAAAAGGGCTATATGCCACCTGATTGATTAAATTTTTAAAACTCACAGTAAAAAATGGCTAAATTTGTTTGTCATATTGAGCCAAAGCCTTGAGCGTAGCGAAAGGGCAGCGAAATATCTTGCTTGAATTTGTGCTAAATTTAGATTCTTCGCTTCGCTAAGTCATGACAAAAACGCAGTATTTGAGAAATATTTGTGAGTAAATTTAATCAAACGCAGTATTAAACTCGCTGTGTTTTGCAAAAATATTCAAGACAGATTGTGGTTAGTTTGCACAAATTTTTGCCTATACAAAGAAGATAAGACAAAAAGTCTATCGACTGCAGTCATAGGCAAAAATTTGTGCGAAATAATATCCGAGCTGGGGAATTAGGGGAGTAAATTTATTTATCAAAATCACTACGCACTCGCAAAAACACAGGAAATCTTGGCTTATTTTTATTTGTGAGATTTTGGTATTTGTAAGTAATAATCTGCCCTATTCTAAGCCCATTTTTACGAATCTCATCGCTAAATCCTGAGCCGATTTTAAAAATCTCTTTTGTTTGTAAATCTTTGCAAGTTATTGAGCCTAAATGCTCTTTTAAGCGACCTTTACCTTCATTGATAGAAACAATCTCGCACTCACTATCTTTAAAATGCTTGAGTTTGAGAATTTTTGTGCTTCTTGAGTGAGAATAAGAAGCTTTTGGATCTCTTAAAATTATGCCTTCACCGCCTTTTTTCGTAATCTCATCTAAAAACTCAAAAGCGTGAGATTTTGATTTTATTGGGATTTGGGTGATAATAATTATAAATTTACTCTCATTTTTTGCCAAAAACTGCTCTAAAACGCCAAGTCTATCGTGCAAATCGCCTTTAGCATTTGGCACATCAAAAATCATATATCTAATATCTCGCCACTCATCGCTTGGATTTAGATCTGCTGTAATTGATACGGCTTTTTGAAAATTTTCTCTACCACACCAAAGCTCACCATCTATCGCAAATGGCGGTAAAGCGTCCAAAAACCACTTTGGAGCGTGAATTTGTTTGCCATTTTTGCTAAGTAAATTCTCTCCGTCCCAAAATCCACGCACTCCGTCATATTTCTCACTCATCACCCAGCCGCTTAAATTTTGGTCTTTGTATTCACTTACAAGCATAATGCCATGCAAATTAACAAAAATAAAAACCGCAAAAAGTATAAATTTCATAATAAATTTGCCCAAATTTAGACTAAATTTGAATTAAACTCCATAATATTTTCTATACCACTCTACAAATTTAGCTACACCTTGCTCGATTGGGGTATTTGGTTTATAACCAAAATCATTTACCAAATCACTCACATCAGCAAATGTCGCAGGGACATCTCCGGGCTGGATTGGAAGCATATTTTTCTTAATCTCAACTCCAAGTGCTTTTTCAATCGCTTTAATATAATCCATTAACTCCACAGGATTGTTATTGCCGATATTATAAATTTTATATGGAGCTGATGAAATCGCAGGATCTGGATTTTGGGGATTAAATTTTGGATCAAATTTAGCTGGATTATCCACGCATTTGATTATGCCACTAACAATATCATCAACAAAAGTAAAATCTCTCATCATTTTGCCATGATTATATACATCTATGGCTTTGCCCTTAATTGCAGCATCTGTAAATAAAAATAATGCCATATCAGGTCTGCCCCAAGGTCCATAAACCGTAAAAAATCTAAGTCCAGTCGTAGGCAAATCAAACAAATGACTATAAGTGTGGGCGAGTAATTCGTTTGATTTTTTGGTTGCTGCATACAAGCTGATTGGGTGATTTACGCTATTGTGCGTATTAAATGGCATATTTGTATTTAGTCCATATACAGAGCTAGAGCTTGCATAAACTAAATTTTTGATATTGTTATGACGAGAGCATTCTAAGATATTGACAAATCCAGCAAGATTGCTATTTACATAAGCATGTGGATTTATTAATGAATACCTAACTCCAGCTTGTGCAGCCAAATTTACCACACAATCAAATTTCTGGCTCTCAAAAAGCTTTTTCATCGTCTCTAAATCGCCCAAATCAGCTTTGATAAAAGCTAAATTTGACGAATAAATCAGCTTATTTTGGGCGATTTTTTCTTTTTCAAATCCAAGTTCATTAAGCCTAGCGTATTTTAAATTTACATCATAATAATCATTTATGTTGTCATACCCAACTACACTATCTCCACGCTTTGCCAATTCTTTTGCAAGTGCAAAGCCAATAAATCCAGCTGCTCCAGTAACTAAAATCTTCATCAAATTTCTCCTAATTCTTTTTGTATATATTGCTCAAATACAGGCGTATATGAAGCTTGAGGTTTGTTTTGATTTAGCCAATTTTTCATTAAATCTAAATTGTTTAAATAATCTTCTTTGATTAAATTTCCCCTTAAAAGCTCGTATTTCAAAAACAACCAATATGTATTTAAAACATCGCTCTGGCAATACTCGCTAATTTTGTCATTTTCGTTTTGATAGTATAATTCTAATACTTGATCGCCACTGACATCGTATTTACCGGGCAAATTTAAACTCGCACAAAGCGTATCAAGCTTAAATCCCCTAACTGAGCCAAAATCACTAATATGATCTAACAAATCTAAATGAAAAGCCCCATCATAACGAGATCTATAATTATTCCATTTGTCTTTGCCATTTAATTTATCATTTGTGCAAAAATAATTTGTCGCACTAAGATTGTATTTCATCGCTCTAATCATTATCATTGGCAAATCAAAACCACGCCCATTAAAACTTACAAGTCGTGGATTAAATTTATCTATGTATGATAAAAATTTGTTTATCATTTCTTTTTCATTTTCAGCTGGTATTGTCGTAACTCTAATAAATTTGCCAAATTCATCACACATCACACACGAAATACAGACAATTTTGTGAAAATTTACTGGCAAAAAGCCTGAGCCTGTTTTTTCTTCGTGTTCTTTCATAAAAAGCTCTGATAATTTTTTAAGATCAATTTTTTTGCCGTTTTTTGAAGCTTTTAGCATATCGCTACTAGCAAATTTTTCGATCAACTCAGTATCTGGGATAGTCTCACAATCAAACACACAAAGGCTTTCTTTTTGGCTCATAAATTTACTCTTTTTTAGAAAATTTTGAGTAGAATTCTAGCTAAATTTAATTAAATAAAGCCTAGCGATGATAAATTATGCACCCAAAAAACTAATCAAACAAATAATTCTAATGCTCATTTTAAACGCTATTTATAGTGGTTGTGGGGTTGGGATTTTGTCTTTTATCAACAAATATTTGCTCACTTTAAGCGAAAAAAACTTAAATATCTTGGCTTTGTTTTTTGTTTTGTTGATTTTGTTTTTAGCACTTTCGGTTATTTCAAGGGCTGCACTTTGTAAGCTTGAAAATGATTTTGTTTTTGACATAAGAACAAAAATAATCAAGCAAATCATTGACACCAAACACCAAAAAATCGAGCAAACCAGTGAAGCAAATTTATTAGCAAGTTTGTCTGGGGATATTTCAAGACTAACTGATGGATTTATGCGGATTTCTGAATTAGTTCAAGGACTAATGATAGTCATTTTTGTAGGTGCTTATGTATTTTATATTTCGTGGGAAATGTTTTTGTTTTTGTTTGTTTGGCTTGGAATTTTGATGATTTTAAACCAAATTTTGATGAAAAAAATGATGAACAATTTTGAAATTTACAGAGCAAATGAAGATATTTTATATAAAAATTACAAATCAAGTATTAGCGGACACAAAGAGCTGTATATCAATGCCCAAAAAGCTAAAAGTTTGTATGAAGATGATTTTTTGCCAAATGCTATAAATCTTCGCAAAAACTCTCTAAAAGCCCAAATTTATCAAGCATTAGCTGGAAATTTTATGAGTGTGATGATGCTTGGAGCTGTTGGCGTGGTGCTGTATTTTGGACTAAGCAACAACAATCTCTCAAACGCTGTTACTATCGCCATTACGATACTTTTTTTAAGAGCTCCATTAATGATGCTTGTGTTTTCATTTCCAAGTATTTTAAAAGCAAAAATCGCTTATGAAAAAATCAAAGCTTTAAATTTAGATCCATTTCAAAATGGTTTTGAGATCCCAAAAATACCGCTTTGGGAGAAATTAGAGCTAAAAAACATCTCTTTTTGGTATGAAAACAACAAATTTGGCATAAAAAATATAAATTTACAAATCAACAAAGGTGAAATTGTATTTTTAATAGGTGCAAATGGAAGCGGAAAATCCACACTTTTTATGATTTTAGCTGGACTTTATGAAGCTAGTGATGGAGAGATTTTAATAGATAATAAACCAGTCTCAAAAGACGCTCTTAGGAGCTATAGCCAAAATATAAGTGCAATTTTTAGCGATTTTTATTTGTTTGAGCGAGTTTTGGGTGATAAAAAAAATACAAATATTTTGCTTGAAAAAATGGGCTTGGATAAAAAAGTTAGTGTTGAAAATAATAAATTTAGCACGACAAATCTCTCAACTGGTCAAAGAAAACGCCTTGCGATGGTGGCTTGTCTTTTGGAAGAACGAAAATTTATTATGCTTGATGAGTGGGCAGCAGATCAAGATCCTGTATTTAGAAAAGAATTTTATGAGCAAATTTTGGGTGAATTAAAATCCGCTGGATACACGATTTTTGCGATTTCTCACGATGATAAATATTTTGAATATGCTGATAAAATTTACAAAATGCAAAATGGAGAAATTGAGAAAATAAAATAAATTTAAATCAAAATTTGACTAAATTTAATCCAAATTTATGTAAATTTAGTTAGATTTATTATTTTTTGAAAAATTTGATATAATTCTCAAAATTTTTTGATTGGAAATTTGTTTGAAGATAGCTATAATCAGACTTTCAGCACTAGGTGATATTATACAAACAGCCACAGTCGTTCATTTTATCAAAAAGCACTTCGCATCAGCACACATTTCGTGGGTTTGCGATGAAAGATTTGCAAAAATTTTAGAACAAATCCCAGATATTGACAAAATCATCAAAATCCCATTAAAAGACAAAAAAATCACAAAAACATTTTTGACTTTGCTTGCAAATAGACACAAATTTGATTATATTTTGGACTTTCAAGGGCTTATTAAATCAGCCATTTGTGCCAAAATTTTAGGCAGTAATTCTTATGGATTTGATGAAAATAGCATAAAAGAAAATGTCGCTAGTAAATTTTATAAACACAAAATCGCTTGTGATTACAATGAAAATGTAGTTATTAGGTATTTGACTTTGGCAAGCAAAGCACTTGGATTTTCATTTGAAGAAAAAGAAATTTTAGAAAAACCAAAAATCTTTAGCTCTGCAAAATACGGTCTTGAGCCAACAACTAAAAAAAAGGTCTTAATTGCACCATTTGCGAGCGAATACAGCAAGTGCTATCCGCATTTTAAATTTGTTGTTCATGATCTTATCAAAGACACTCAAGTTTATGTGTGCTATGGCAACAAGACAGAATATAATCTGGCTCTAAAAATAATTTTTGGCTCAGATGCAGTTTTGCTACCTAAAATGGATATTTTGAAAATGACTGGCGTAGTTGAAGAGATGGATTTGGTCATTGGAAATGATAGTGCTATCCCACACCTTGCTTGGGCTCAAAATAAGCCATCAATCACGCTTTTTGGTAATCGTCCAAGCACTAGAAATGCTTTTGTTACGCCTATAAATTTAGTCGCTGATGTAGGCAAATTTATAGATGCCAAACATATTGATAAAAAAGATTTTTGTATCAAAGAAATTGATCCAAATTTAATCTGTGAGCTTGCAAGAAAACTGTTAAATGGCTGATTTTATCTATCTTTTGATTTATAAATTTGTTAAATTTATAGCGTTTTTGCCTTTTGGGGACAAGGTATTTAAATTTATTGCTTTTTGTTTTTTCAAACTTGATTTTAAACACACTAGAATAATGAGAGTGAATTTAGGCTTTTGTTTTCCAAATTTAAATGATTTTGAAGCTTACAAAATTATCGCTAAAACTTATGAAAATTTCGCATTTTTTGCGAGTGAGTTTTTTAAAAATCAGTCTTTGGATAAAGAACAAATCCTAAAAAAAGCAAATTTAATAAACGAAGATTATCTTTTAGATGCCCTAAATAGTGGTCGTCCAATCATAGTCCAAACTGCACATTATGGAAACTGGGAGTTTTTTTCACTAGCAATGGCAGCCAAATTTGGCAAAGTAAGCATAATCGGGCGAAATCTTGATAGCAAAGTAATGGATAAAATTTTAAGCAAACAAAGACGCAAATTTGATATAGAACTAATCCCAAAAAAAGGCAGTGCCAAGCAAATTTTATCAGCCCTAAACTCAAAGCGAAGACTTGGCGTTTTAGTAGATCAAAATGCAGGAAATGATGGAATTGAGTGCCAATTTTTCGGCAAAAAAATCTCACACACTCCAGCAGTTAGTATATTTGCCAAAAAAACAAACGCGCTTATAATTCCGGCTTTTGCTAGACGAAATGACAAAAATCCAAATTTGATTGATATTATATTTTTTGAGCCAATTGATGTAAATTTACTAGGCGATGATGCCATCAAAATCGCCACTCAAATGCAAAGCGATGCTACACAAAAAATAATCTCACAAAAGCCTGATGAATACTTTTGGATGCATAAAAAATTCAAGCATTTCTACGAAGAAATTTATTTGTAAATTTGAGCTATGAGCCTAAATTTGCTATTTTTAACTTTTTAAAACATCAGCTTTAAAAGTTTTTACTTATTTTGTTAGATCCAACAAAACTTTATCTGAATGCCCTTTGGCTTTGACAGATTTGTAAATTTTAGCGATTTTGCCTCTCTCATCAATTACAAAAGTAGATCGAACTATGCCAAGATAACTTTTGCCATAATTTTTCTTGACTTGCCAAACACCATAAAGTTTGGCTACTTCTTTATTTTCATCGCTTAATAAAATATGTTCAAGCCCGTGTTTTTCCATAAATTTGGTATGAGAGCTTATGTTATCTGGGCTTATACCAATTACAACGACATTTGCTTTGCGAAATTTACTCAAATTTGCACTAAATTCACAAGCCTCAGTAGTGCAGCCAGGCGTATTATCTTTGGGATAGAAATAAAGCACAATCTTTTTGCCGACAAAATCTTTTAAGCTCACTTGCACTCCATCTTGATTTTGAAGTGCAAAATTTGGGGCAAGATCACCTATTTGTAGAGTTATTTTTAAATCATCTTTGCTAAAATCGCTCATTTTTTTGCCTTTGATTTTTTGGACTTTGGATTTGTGGATTTAGCAGATTTTTTAGCTACAGTTTTTGTAGCTTTTGCCACTTTGGCTGTAGTTTTTGGATCTTTTGCTGATTTAGTGGATTTTGTGGTTTTAGATAATTTAGTAGTTTTGGCTACTTTTGGAGATTTTTTAGCTTTGATTTGAGTTACGGATTCTCCACCAAAATAAAATGCATCTGGATCGGCGGCTTCATAGTTTATTATAACTCTCTGGGCTGTCTTTCCTAGCTCATTTACCATTATTTGAGTAATTTGTTGAGCGACTAAATCAAGCTTTTTTTGGCTTGGCATTGGGGAAGTTAATTTAATGTTGATGTGTGGCATTTTTTATCCTTTAGTGTTTTTGAGTTCGTTTAAAAACTCTTCGATATTATACTTTGCTCTGTAATTTTGGCTCATCAAATGTATCAAAATATCGCCTAAATCAATCACAACCCACTCATCGCTCTCTTCAGTTCCTAAAAATTTTTCTCCCAAAGGCTTTAGGGTGTTGCTAAGCTCATCTTTCAAACTAGAGCCGTGTCTTGGATTTAAAGTAGTAGCGATAATAACAAATTTAGCTATATAATCTCTACCGCTCATATCGATTACTTCAATATCTTCAGCTTTTTTGGCATCTAAGATTTGAGTAATTTGATTTATTCTATTTTGCATGTTTTTCCTTATAAAATTTAATCACTTCTGGTCTTATTTTTTCGCTAACGCCGTCAAAATTCAAATTTTGACGCATTTTTGTAGATGAAATTTTAGCATTAATACTGAGTTTTTGCAAACCACTTGGCACACTAATATCATCTCTTAAGGCTACTACAAATTTGACTAAATTTGAAAGCTCATCAAATTTATACCAATTTTTAAGCCCATTTAATTGATCAGCACCGATTAAAAAATAACAAATTTCGGGTTTATAAAGATTTAAAAAATATTGAATATCGCAATTTTTTCAGGCAGTTTCGACCCCCCACACAATGCCCATGAAATCATCATCAAACAAGCTTTAAAAGATTTACAAATCGACAAACTTATAATAATCCCAGCATTTTTAAATCCTTTTAAAGATAAATTTTTTGCACCGCCAAATTTGCGTCTTAAATGGTGCCAAAAACTTTGGGCAAATTTGCCAAAAATAGAGATTTCTGATTTTGAGATTAAGCAAAACAGAGCTGTTAGAAGCATAGAGAGTGTGGAATATT
>JAGAZK010000012.1 GCA_017940085.1 Campylobacter sp. | reverse complement strand
TCAATAGCCTTACCTAAAGCTAAATTTTTATTTATATCAATCAGTGTTACTTTTTTACACATTTTTTTGGCTATAAGTAAATTTGCTAGAGCTGAGCCAACATTTCCAGCACCAATTATTGCTATTTTCACTTATTTTTCCAACGCTTTGTTAAAAATTTCGCTTGATCTCATAATTTTGGTAGCTTTAATATCATCAAATTTATAATAACCACCCAAATCAACAGCATTTCCTTGATTGCCATTAAGTTCATTTGCGATTGCTTCTTTATTTTCATTGAGCATTTTAGCCAAATCTTTAAATTTATCGCTCAAATCGCTATTTGCTAGTTCATTTGCCCAATAAAGCGTCAAATAAAAATGACTTCCCCTGTTGTCATTTTCTCCGACAGATTTTCTAGGAGAATTGTCATTTTTAAGATAGCTTTGAATAGCTTTATCAAGTGTATCAGCAAGAATTTTTGCACCTTTTTTGCCACTTGTATTATACAAATGCTCCAAACTAGCCCCCAAAGCCAAAAATTCACCCAAACTATCCCATCTAAGATGATTTTCATCTAAAAGCTGTTTAGCAATTTTTGGAGCAGAGCCACCTGCGCCTGTCTCAAATAACCCGCCACCATTTAATAAAGGCACGATTGAGAGCATTTTTGCACTAGTTCCTAGCTCCATAATCGGGAAAAGATCAGTTAAATAATCCCTTAAAACATTGCCTGTTACGCTAATTGAATCTTTGCTGCTTCTAATTATCTCAAGGCTTTTTGTAATTGCTTTTGTAGGTTCTAAAACACTAATATCAAGCCCATTTAAATCGTAATTTTTAAGCTCAGCATTAACAATTTTAATTAAATTTGCATCATGAGCTCTATTTTCATCAAGCCAAAAAATCGTAGCTGATTTAGTAGCTTTGGCTCTATTAATTGCGAGTTTGATCCAATCTTTTATAGCTTCATCTTTTGCTTGCATAGCTCTAAAAATATCGCCTTTTTGGACATCAAATTCAAGCGATTTTTTGCCATTTGTGAGTATAAATTTACCATTTTCTTTAGCAATAAAAGTTTTATCATGAGAGCCGTATTCTTCGGCTTTTTTAGCCATCAATCCTACATTTGACACACTTCCTATCACAGCAGGATTTAAAGCTCCATTGATTTTTAGTTCATCAATCATAGCTTCATAAATCGTAGCATAAGTTTTATCAGGAATTACTGCTAGAGTATCTTTTACTTCGCCGTTTTTATCCCACATTTTGCCACTATTTCTAATCATATTTGGCATAGAATTATCAATAATTATGTCGCTTGGAACATGCAAATTTGTAATACCATTGTCGCTATCAACCATAGCAAGATCTGGATTTTTGGCGTAAATTTCATCAAATTTAGCCAAAATTTGATCTTTTAAAGGCGAATTCTCAATTCTTGCAAACAAATCTTTAAGACCATTATTTGCGACAACTCCGAGTTTTTCCAACTCTTCGCCAAATTTATCAAAAATTTCTTTAAAATAAACCTTAACAAAATGCCCGAAAATCACAGGATCGCTGACTTTCATCATTGTAGCTTTTAGATGAACAGAATACAAAAGATTGTTAGATTTAGCATCTTCAATGCTTTGTGCGATAAATTTATCTAATTTATCCGCACTCATAAAAGTAGCACTCAAAACATCGCCACAAGCTACTTTTATGCCTGATTTCATAGTTTGTTTTTGTCCGTTTTGGTCTTGAAAAATTATACTAAATTCGCTGTTTTCTTCGCCGATAAGTGATTTTTCATTTGAATAAAAATCACCATCATCCATATAAGCTACTCTTGTTTTAATATCATTATTCCAAGCTCCATTTTTATGCGGAAATTCTTTAGCATAAGCTTTTACTGCCGCCGCGCATCTTCTATCAGAATTACCTTCTCTTAATACTGGATTTACTGCACTTCCAAGCACTTTTGCATAACGACTTTTTATATCTTGCTCTTGCTCGTTTTTAGGCTCAGCAGGATACAAAGGCACCATATAACCTTTGCTTCTAAGCTCGTCTATTGCAGCATTTAATTGTGGCAAAGAAGCTGAAATATTTGGAAGTTTGATTATATTTGCTTTAGGATCGTTTGTCATTTGACCCAAAATTTCAAGATAATTTGGAATTTTTTGATCATCTTTTAAATAATCCCCAAAATTTGCCAAAATTCTACCAGATAATGAAATATCCATAGTCTGTATATCAATATCTCCACGAGATAAAAACTCTTTTAAAATAGGAAAAAGCGAATAAGTCGCTAATAGCGGTGCTTCGTCAGTGTGAGTATAGATTATATCTGCCATTTGTATCCTTTAAAGTGTGAAATATTCGGATATTCTAGCAAAAAAATATTAAACTACCATATATAAAAAAGAAAAAATTTATTATTAAACAAAAATTAAGTATATAATAATACGCAAAATTGTGCGTATTATTATATGTATTTATTGCAATCAATAATATTCTTAATTCCTTTCAAAAGCCTAATTGAAGCTTCTATTTCGATTTTTTTAGTAGAAATACTTTCTACATTTGCTCCTACGCTTATGCCTTTAGCATTGCCATATTTATACAAAAACTCAAACATATCAAGGCTTAAATTTACCGAACTTTCAAGCGGATTTTGGCTACAAAACAACCTATTTTCAAAATATTTTGGCATTTCAATACCAAGCCAACGCATAAATTCAAGCGTTTTTCTGTCTCCGCAAGGCGTAAAAGTAAAAATAATCGGCACTTTTTTAACATTTAAATTTGAATAATCATCTAAAAATTGCTTTGCATTTTGTAGATTATATACTGCTTGAGTAATGAAAAATTCACAACCTTTGACAATTTTATTAGCTACTCTTAAATCTTCATCACCCTTTTTAATATGTCTTTCTGGTATGCAAATGCCACCAATTGTAACAAATTTGCCATATTCTTTTTTAAGCTTGTATGCTTCGTTTAAAGTAAGCTTTGGAGTATCAAATTTACTTGCCACTCCTACAAAAACACTCAAAATATCATTATTTTGCTCCAAAAACTGCATAAATTGCGTGTTTGTATATTTACCAACTGCTTTGTAAATTACCGCTGGATATGTTAAATTTAAATATTCACGCCAATAAATTTCGGGCAAAATCGTGCTTTTTAATTCAAATGTTCTTTGAGTCGTGTTTCTATTGCTTTCATCTTGCAAATCATAAATCACAAGTCCATCAATACCACTATTTTCAAGCCTTAAAAGCTGTTTTTGTGCTAAATTTAAAGCCGTTTGTTTATCTATATCAAATTTAGGCGGGGTCAAGCCATAAAGCAAAATCCCCGCTTGATTATTTTTAATTTTTTCTTTTAACATTTTCGTGCTATTTTTGTGGCTTCTACCATATTTTTTAGGCTTGGCTTTACCTCTTCCCATTTGCGAGTTTTAAGCCCACAATCAGGATTTATCCAAAGCTGACTTTTTGGTAAAACTTCCAAAAGCGCGTTAATTTGCGCTACCATTTCTTCCACGCTTGGCACGCGAGGGCTATGTATATCATACACGCCAGGTCCTACTTCTTGTTTATAGCCAACGCTTTTAAAAATTTTCAAAAGTTCGTTGCCGCTCCTAGCCGTTTCTATACTGATAACATCAGCATCCATTGCTTCAATCGTTTTGATAATATCATTAAATTCAGAATAGCACATGTGAGTGTGAATTTGCGTCTTAGCGTCTGCGCTTGAAACTGCGAGTTTAAACGCTCCGACTGAAAATTTTTCATACTCGCCGATATTTTCGCTTCGCAAAGGATAGCCCTCTTTAAAGGCTGCTTCATCGACTTGGATTATCTTAATACCTGCAACTTGTAAATCAGAAATTTCATCACTAATTGCCAAAGCTAGTTGCTTAACAACCTCGCTTCTAGGCTTATCATCACGCACAAACGACCAGTTCATAATCGTAACAGGACCAGTTAGCATACCCTTCATAATCTTGCTTGTTTTAGATTGTGCGTATTTTATCCACTCCACGGTCATCGCCTTTGGACGGCTAACATCGCCAAATAAAAGTGGCGGTTTTACGCAGCGACTGCCGTAGCTTTGCACCCAGCCGTTTGCGCTAAATGCGTAGCCTTTGAGCTGTTCGCCAAAATACTCAACCATGTCGTTTCTCTCAGGCTCACCATGAACTAAAATATCAAGCCCAATCTCTTCTTGAAACGCCACACACTCATCGATATAGGCTTTTATGTCTTTTTCGTAGGCTTCCTTGCTAATTAGACCCTTTTTATAGGCGTTGCGAACTTGGCGAAGTTCGGTTGTTTGTGGGAAAGAGCCTATCGTCGTGGTCGGCAAATCGCCGTAAGCAAGGGCTTCGCGCTGAATTTTAATGCGGTCTTCAAATTTATCACGTCGCTCAAATTTGGTTAAATTTTTCACGCGATTTTGCACCGCTATATCGTGGATTAACGGCGAATTTAGGCGTGTTTTAGCAGATTTTTGATTTTCTTCATATTTTTTGATACCGCTATCGCAGATTGGAATTTTAAAGAAAAGGTGGGTTAAAATGCAGACTTCTTCGAGTTTTTCACACGCAAAACTTAGCCAAGATTTAATCTCATCATTTAATTTATCTTCGTATTTTAGGCTAAATGGCACAT
>JAGAZK010000128.1 GCA_017940085.1 Campylobacter sp. | reverse complement strand
GATT
The DNA here is from genome assembly GCA_017940085.1 of Campylobacter sp. Lineage (GTDB taxonomy): Bacteria > Campylobacterota > Campylobacteria > Campylobacterales > Campylobacteraceae > Campylobacter. The sequence continues at coordinate 6,273 of JAGAZK010000128.1, read as the reverse complement.
GTAAATTTGTAGTTTTAGGCAATAAATTTGGAGAATTATTCTAGGTAAAATTTGCAAATTTGGTTAAAATTTAATTCACAAATAATTAGTTTGCGAAAGTTTAAATTTAGCAAATTTCATAGAAGGTGTAATTATGTTTTGTTTAAAAAAATCATTAGTATTTGCGATGATGATTTGTTTGTTTTCGCAATTTAGTTTTGCCAAAGAAGGAGAGATTATGAGCTTAACCAAACGCCAACAAGATTTAGTCCAAATTTCAGCCTACACTGCAAGTAGTAAGCTTGATGAGTTGCAAATTGCGATAAATGACGGACTAAATAACGGTTTGAGCGTGGCTGAAATTAAAGATTTAATGGCCCAACTTTATGCGTATTGCGGATTTCCAAAAGCTCTAAACGGGCTTGGCGTTTTGGATAAGACACTAAAAGAACGCCAAAAAATGGGCTTAAAAACCACGCTTGGCAAAGAAAATAAAATAATAGATCAAAAAATAAATAGCCTAGAAGTTGGGACAGATACGCAAACTAAATTGGTAGGCAACAAAGTTGATATGTCGGCGATTTCGGCAGATGTGGATTATTATTTAAAGGCTCATTTATTTGGCGATATTTTTGCAAGTGAAATTTTCTCGTGGCAAGAAAGAGAAATCATCACGGTTGCAGCACTTGCTTCTATGAATGGCACCGAGCCCCAAAGAAACTCTCACATAAATGTTTCTAAACACAACGGCATAACACAGGCTCAAATTGATGAAATTTTGGCAATCGCAGAGCAAAATAAGATTATGAGTAAAGATGAATTTGCTAAAATTAGCCCGTTTGGCGTGGGCGAACCAAATACGGCTTTTTCAAAATATTTTAGCGGAAATAGCTATTTAAACGCTATTTCAAACGAGCAAGTAAAAATGTTTAATGTCGTTTTTGAACCTAGTTGTCGCAATAACTGGCATATTCATCACGCAAAAAGTGGCGGCGGTCAAATTCTAATCGCAACAGCAGGTCGCGGATACTACCAAGAATGGGGCAAAGAAGCTGTTGAAATGAAGCCAGGCGATGTCATAAATATACCTGCAAATGTCAAACACTGGCACGGAGCGGCAAAAGATAGCTGGTTTGCTCATATTGCCGTAGAAGTTGATGGCACGCAAACTTCTAACGAGTGGTTAGAGCCTGTAAGCGACGAACAATATGGGAAATTAAAATAAATTTGTGAATTTTTAATTCATAGATTGATACGAATTTGCAAAACAAATTCTCACAATGACAAAATTTAAAAAAATTTAGGGCGAAGTATTTTAAGATGATTTTTGGTGTTGTGAGCGAAGTGCGAGTGAGACGGGCTGGTATGTCCCGTCGCAATGAAGCACAAGCGAAACTCGCCAAAAAGCACTTAAAAAACAAGCCGAAAAAAGGAGTAAAAATGGCAATTATTTCAGTAGCGGTAGATAAATCATATCGCATTTTAAACCACGGAGCAACTACGATAGTCTCGGCTGAATTTGATGGCGTAAAAAACGCAATGGCGGTTACTTGGGCGTGTCCGCTTGATTACGACAAAGTTACGATAGTGCCGCACAACGGGTCATTTACACGCACTCTTATCGAAAAAAGCGGATATTTTGCGGTGCAAATCCCGGTTTTTACGCAAAAAGATCTGCTTTTAAATTTGGGTGATGAAAATAATTCTCGCTTTGACAATCCGCATAAAATGGACGGCGTGGAGCTGTTTTATCAAGGCGACTTTAAAGTTCCGCTAGTCGCAGGTTGCGCTGCATGGATTATTTGCAAGGTTATCCCGGAGCCTCACAACGAGCAAACTTACGACCTTTTTATCGGACAGGTTGTGGCAGCTTATGGCGACGATAGGGTTTTTGACGGCAGCCACTGGCATTTTGATGAAGTGGGCGATGAGCTAAAAACGCTTCATTATGTAGCAGGAAAGAAATTTTACCTTGACGGTAAGGGCGTGTGATTTATAAATTTCGTAAAATATAAAATGACAAAATTTAAGCAAATTTGTGGAATTTTGGCGATTTTGGCACTCTTTTTTGGCTGTGCTAGTTCAGATAAAAATAAATTTAGTCAAATTTCAAACGAAAGCGAAAAGAAAATGAATAAAAAAGCTTTGATTGTGGGAGCAACAGGCGTTGTGGGGCGTGAAATTTTAAATGAGCTTTTGAGAGATGAAAGCTATGATGAAATCACGATTTGGGTGCGAAAAGATTCCGGTATTTCGCACCCAAAACTTCAAACAAAAATTATAAATTTTGATGAAATTTCGCAAATCGAGCCTAAATATTTTGACGAAATTTTCTGTGCTTTGGGGACGACGATGAAACAAGCAGGTAGCAAAGAAGCGTTTTTAAAAGTAGATGTGGAGTATGTGGAGCAAACGGCGATTTGGGGCAAGAAAAATGGTGCAAAGCGATTTTTGTTAGTTTCAGCCCCAAATGCCGATGAAAACTCAATGTTTTTTTATTTTAGAGCCAAAGCAATGGCTGAGAAAGCTGTCATAGCCCAAAACTATGAAACTACGCAGATTTTCGCACCGCCACTCATAAAAGGTGAGCGAAAAGACAAACGCACAATGGAAAAAATAATGATAAATTTTTACGAACTTTTCCCAAAATCATGGTTTGATAACTATCCAATGAGCGGAAAAGAAATCGCTAAGCAAATCGTAAAAGCTGCCAAAACGAGCGAAAAAGGGGTTAAATTTTATAGATTAAGGGCAAGAGATTTAGAAAATTAGTTAATTTTCGCAAAATTTTTTATAATCTCCAATTTTTGCAAAATCAATCTCATATTCATTTAGCGAATTTTTATAAATTATTACACTATCAATGCCTAAAATTTGCAATCTTTCATAAGTTAGAAGTTCGCCTTCTTTAAGTTTTAAAACTTTTCGCAAAAGCCATCTGCTTAAAGCTTTGTTTGTGTTTGTGAAAAATAAGTAGGAATGGCTACAAATGAATTTGTCCCAGTTTGTATATAGATAGGATTTGAGTAAGAATTTGCCCTTTGTTCGCTATTTGCGTATGCAATATTATTTTCAAATTTTATTTTTCCTTTATCTGTGTAGATTTCATCTAAATTTAATGGCAAATCAGCAAAAGCAGATGAGAAAAATAAAATGATTAAATATATTATTCGCATAAATTTAATCTTTATTTTTGCCAAAATACAATATGTATGATATGTGAATTATTAAATATATTAATGGCAAAATTATAATAAAAATGATTGTATATCTAAAAATAATTTCTTTAAAAATTGCATCTTTGATGATAATTTCATACAAAACACCCAAAATCATCAACACAAAAACAATCAAAGAAAAATACAAAAATAATCTAAATTTAGAAATTTTTTTATTACGAATTCCAAAACTAACTGAAATTAAATTTAGTATAAATTCAATCATTTTTCTAATTTTGCCTTTTTTACCAAAAATACAATAAAACGCAAAATAACATATATGACAATAAAAAATAATAATGCAAATAAAAAACTTTTTAATATAGCTCCTGATATATAACTAATCGTTATTGGTATTTCTTTGATAAAAAATCTATATGTTTCTTCTAAAGCACATATCATAAAAAATACTAAAGCACAATATATTGATATTTTCAATACCGAAACTTTTCCCAAACAGCGACCATTAATCCACCCAACTATTATTGAACCAATAAAGTCAAGCATAAATTTACCTTTGCCAAATCATATCGGTGCCAAAATTTAACATAGCCCCATCAATACGCCAAAGATTTGCACCAAGAGATAGTCCGCCACCAGCCACAACACTAGCAGCTCCAGTCCCAGCTCCTATTATCATTCCTGTTGCTATATTGCCTATAAAATCTCCAGTATCCCAATCATATCTCGCATCGCTTCTTATCTCGCAAATACCTCTTATACTGCAAAGATCTAAAGATATATTAGTAGCACCATAAGCGTATCTAAGACCACCTAAAGCCCCACCAACTATGCCACTTCCAGCAGCAATTACCCATATTGGCAAAATCGCACCTTTTGTGTCTTTCATTTCTTGTTGAGAAAGCTCACGGATTAATAATGACTGATTGTTTGTCTCAAAAACTTGTGCTTCAAATATTGATTTATCATTTGCAAAACCACTGCTAATCAATAAAACACATAAAAATATAGCATAAAATTGTTTTTTCATAAAAAATCCTTTGTGTTTCAAAATATAAATGAGAAATAATATCAAAATCAAATAAATTTAAAATAAATTTGTAGTATTATTCTAGTTAAATTTGAATAAATTTGGCTAAAATTTGATTAAATTTTTGCAAAGCAATCTCAAATTTAAGGAGCAATTATGAGACGCAGAGAATTTATCAAAAATTCCGCTGTTTTAGGTGGTGCATTGGCATTTGGCGGTGTAAATTTTGGCTCAAATTTACTTTTTGCAAACGATTTAAAAGGAGCAAATATGGTTCCAAATGTTACGATGAATAACGGCGTGAAAATCCCGATAATCGGACTAGGTGTTTGGAAAATCTCGGATTTAAAAGAGTGCCAAAGGTGCGTTGAAGATGCTTTTGAAATAGGATACCGCTTAATCGACACAGCTCAAGCCTACGGCAACGAAGAAGCGGTGGGAGCAGCATTTAGAGCAAGTGGCTTAAAACGAGATGAGGTTTTTATTGAAAGTAAAATCAGCCCGTCAAACATCAGTGAAAAGGGCGTTTTACAAAGCTTTGAAGAGTCGATGAAAAGATTTAAATTAGATTTTGTGGATTTGTTTTTGCTTCACACCCCAATGGGCGATGCAAAAGGTGCGTGGAAAGCACTGAGCAAACTTTACAAAGATGGACGAGTTCGCTCAATCGGCGTTAGCAACTTTTACGGAAATATCCTAAGGCAGATTGCCACAGGCGAATTTGGCGATATTATCCCGGCTCTAAATCAAATCGAAACCCACCCGTATTTGCAACACTTCAAAGTCCAAGATGAGCTTAAAAATTATGGCATTGCTATGCAGGCGTGGTCGCAGTTTGGCAACGGCGTAAATGGAGTTTTAAAAGAATCTAGCCTAATCAAAATCGGCGAAAAATACGGCAAAACCGTAGCACAAGTGATTTTAAGGTGGTTAATCCAGCGAAATGTCATCGTCATACCAAAAACCACTCGCAAAGAACGCATGATAGAGAATTTCAGCGTTTTTGATTTTGAGCTTAGCAATGATGATTTTGCACAAATCGCAAAGCTAGAAAAAAATCAAAGAATTTGGGGTGGCAGCTGGGGCAGGGAAGATATTTAGATAAATTTGAGCAAAAAATACGGCGTGAGTATTAAAATTATAAATTTAAGCCCAAATTTGATAAATTTAGTCAATTTAAATTAAAGGAAAAGTGTGAATATTCGTAAATTTGAGCCTAGCGATATTAAATTTATGATTGAAATTTGGAACGAGATTGTAAATGATGGTATTGCGTTTCCACAAACCGAGATTTTAGACGAAATTAGCGGTGGCGAATTTTTCGCCACACAAAGTTTTACTGGCGTTTGCGTAAGCGAAACTGGCGAAATTTTGGGACTTTATATACTCCACCCAAACAATGTCGGCAGGTGCGGACATATCGCAAATGCAAGTTACGCCGTATCTAAAAATACGCGTGGCAAAGGCGTGGGCGAAATTTTAGTTAGACACTCGCTTAAACAAGCAAAGAATTTAGGCTTTCGTATAATGCAGTTTAACGCAGTTGTTGCGGATAATACAATAGCTTTGAGACTTTACGAAAAATTAGGCTTTATCCGTCTTGGCGTGATAAAGGGTGGATTTTTGCTCAAAAATGGCACTTATGCCGATATAATTCCGCATTATATTGAGCTAGATAAATTTAAATAAAATATCATTTTAGTAAAAATACTTTGAAAATAGGCAAATTTGATTAGAGACTTAAATCGCTTAAATGGCATAAGTATAAATTTATTTGGGCGAAATATTTTAAAAACTAAGTTTCATTTTAGTTAGTTTGCAGTAAGTTACGAAAAAAATTAGTAAGGATTTTTTATGACTTGCAAACAAACTTTACACCACAAGCCTTTAAATTTAAAAAATTCTCATACTCACGAACATTCGCCTTGTAACTCTAAGCCAAATTTACACCGCCACGAAAATGCTCACAATCACGCACATTTGGGACATTCGCACGCAGTATCGGCAAATACAAACAAAAAAATGCTAAAAATTTGTATTTTTATCACAATTTGTGCGATGATTTTTCAATTTATTTACTCGCTT
>JAGAZK010000011.1 GCA_017940085.1 Campylobacter sp. | reverse complement strand
TATCGCTATTTTCTAACTTATTTTCTAATAATAATATATCATTTTCTATTGTTTCTACTATACTCATTTTATTTCCTTAAATTTAGTAATTTTGGCATTATAGTATTTTTTGACTTATAATCTAAGAAAACAATTTGATTTTAAATAAATATTCAAGACAGAATAGGCGTAGTAAGGCGTAAATTCGGACGATTTCAAGCGTAGTTACCTATTTTGGTAATGAGCGTAGGAATTGTCCGAATTTACGCCTTAATCCGTTCAGGTCTGGGGAATTAAAGCTAGGCTAAAAAGTATATAATTTGGTTTATATAGCATATTCTATTCCAAAAACTCTTGCGAAAATTTTATCTACATTTTTGGTGTAATATTCATACTCAAAACACGCTTTTATTTCGCTTTCGCTTAGAGCCTTTCGCAAATCATCATCAGCTAGTAAATTTTGCAAAAACAAACTCTCGCCATTTTCGCTCACGGCTTTTTTTCCTTCTTGCAGGTCAGCCCAAACTTTCATCGCATTTCTTTGCACGATCTTATATGCTTCTTCACGGCTCAAACCTTTTTTTGGAAGTTCTAAAAGCACCCTTTGAGAAAAAACTAATCCACCTGTTAAATTTAGATTTTTCATCATATTTTCAGGATAAACGACTAAATTTTCGATCAAATTTGCAAGGCGATTTAGCATAAAATCCGCCGTTACAAAGCCATCTGGCAGTATAAATCTCTCAACCGAGCTGTGGCTAATATCCCGCTCGTGCCACAAAGCGACATTTTCCATTGCAGGGATCGCCATACTTCGCAAAACCCTGCAAAGCCCCGTTACATTTTCGCTAAGCACCGGATTTCGTTTGTGTGGCATTGCCGAGCTTCCTTTTTGCCCTGGGCTAAAATACTCTTCACACTCATAAACTTCGGTTCTTTGGTAGTGGCGGATCGCAACGGCGATTTTTTCGCAAGATGAAGCTAGTATCGCAAGAGCGTTCATAACTTGTGCGTAGCGATCTCTTTGTATGACTTGGTTTGATGCCGGGGCTGGTTTTAAGCCTAAATTTTCGCAAACTAGCTCTTCAAGCTCTAACGGAGCGTGGGCGAAATTTCCCATTGCACCGCTGATTTGTCCTACGCAAATTACGCCGTAAGCGTGTTTGATAAGCTCTAAGGCTCTATTTATCTCATCGTGCCAAATCGCTAAAACTAGCCCGAAAGTTATCGGTTCGCCGTGAATTCCGTGGCTTCTGCCAACCATAAGCGTTTTTTTGTGCTTCATCGCTTGATTTTTGATTGCTGATTTTAAGGCTTCGATGTCGGCGATAATCAAATCCAAACTATCTTTTATCTGCAACGCCACAGCCGTATCGATACAATCGCTACTTGTCATACCATAATGCACAAATCTGCTCTCTTCGCCAAGACTTTCGCTAACACTGGTTAAAAATGCAATAACATCATGCTTTGTCGTTTTTTCTATCTCATCAATTCTCTCGACGCTAAATTTAGCGTTTTTGCAGATTTTTTCGCAATCATCATCGGGGATAAAGCCAAGCTTGTTCCATGCTTTCACCGCTGCAAGTTCTACTTTTAGCCATGCGTCGTATTTGGCTTGTTGCGTCCATTTGTCTTTCATAATTTTTCGTGCGTATCGCTCTACCATTTTTGTGCCTTTATTTGAAATTTGATATAATCCGAAATTATATTAAAAAAGGGCTGAAAACTTAGTTAATATGGCGTATGAGAAATTTAGTTTAGGTAAATTTTCAAATCGGCGAATTTTTGAGATTTTGTTGGGCTTGGGTTACAATATGAAAGAAGCACAACACCTTTGTGATAAGGGCAGGGTGCTGGATAGCTCTGGTGCGGTAATGGCGAAAAACAGCGTGGCAAACGGCGAAATATTTTTGATAGATTATAAATGCGAGCCTGTTGGACTGCGACCGATTTTTGAGTGTGATGAATTTACCGTATTTGACAAGCCTAGCGGAGTGCTTTCTCACCCAAACGGCAGGCACTGCAAATATTCGCTTTATGATGAAATTTGGTCGCTTTACGGGCGAAGTGCGGCGGTCGTGCATAGGCTAGATAAAGAGACAAGTGGAGTGATACTAGTCGCAAAAAATTTGGCTAGTTTGAATTCTTTAAAAACGCTTTTTGAAAATAGGGCGGTAAAAAAATCTTATTTTGCTTTGGTGAGCGGGAGAGTGGAGCGAGAATTTGTAATCGATGAGCCAATAAGCGAGAGTTTAGAAACTGACGAAGTGGCGATAAAAATGCGAATTTGCGAAAATGGCAAAAAGGCGATAACCGAGATTTATCCGATAGAATATTTTAGCGAATTTAATGCGACTTTGGTTCGAGCCGTGCCACTTACTGGAAGACAGCATCAAATTCGTTTGCATTTGTTTCATGTGAAACACAAAATTTTAGGCGACCCGCTTTACGGGACTGATACGGCGACTTTCGAAGCGATTTTGGACGAGAAATTAAGTGTGAGCGAACGCATAAATTTAACGGGAGCTTCTAGACTTTGCCTACACGCAGCGAATTTGAGTTTTGAATTTAACGGGCAAATTTATAATATTCAAACAAAGGCTGATTTCAAAAATGATTTTTTAAAGGCGTTAAAATGCTAGAAATCACAGATATAAATCCAAAAGAAAATTTAGAAAATTTGCTTGAAATTTGGGAAAGCTCGGTCAAGGCAACGCACGATTTTTTAAATGAAAGTGAGATTTTACGCATAAAAGAGCAGGTTAGAAATATGTTTGAAAGCCTAAATTCGCTAACTTGTGCGTTTTTGAGCGATGAGATTGTGGCGTTTATGGTTTGCGAAAATGAAAAAATCGAAGCTTTGTTTGTGAAACCAAAATATTTTAGACAAGGCATTGGCAAAATGCTCGTAAAAT
>JAGAZK010000127.1 GCA_017940085.1 Campylobacter sp. | reverse complement strand
CCAAAGGCAATATAATATACGCCCAAAAATACAAATTTTTGGTTATTTTAAATGGTCAAGGAAAAATCAATTATTATGATGAGCATGGTAGGGAATTTATTTTATCATACGCAAACAAAGGCAGTTATATTATTTTAGATAAATTTTCTTCTTTTGAAATAACGCAAAATTGCGAAGTTTTAGAGATTAGTATTCGTGAGATTTTTGAGCTTATGAGCAATTCTAAATTTGCAAACTCAGTCATAAATGCGTTTTTAAAAAATATAACAATGCACAGAGATTTAATTAAAAATTTAGTTTTTGAAAATATCGAAACAAGGACACTAAATTTCTTACACCAAAACTCACAAAATGGCTTGATTTATATCAAACACGGAGTAACTGAAATATCAAATTTCATAGGCGCTCCTAGACAAAATGTATCATCAGCCATAGCCAAACTCATAAAAAGCGGAAAAATCAAAAAAATTGATAATAATACATTTGAAATATTATAAATTTGATTAAATTTAGTCTAAAATGTGCAAATTTAATCAAAATTCATAATATTCAAACAACGGATATGTTTCTATTTTTAGGCTTTCTAAAATTACGCCATAATGGTCTTTAATCTCATCTTGAAGTTTGATTAATAAAGACCTTGCATCTTTGCCGTCTTTTGGGTATGAGACAATCAAATCTAGTGGCTTTTCGTCCAAAAAATCCTGAATACCAGCTAGAAGTTCTCTAGCACCATCTTTATCGGTATTATACAAAATAGCGATAAAATGCTCACCTTCTTGGACAAATGAATCAGTTTTTCGCAAAATATTCTCAAAGACTCTGCCATAATCATATCTACTTGGCAAACGAAAATATACTAAAGAGATTTTTTGTTCTTTTTCGTATCTTTCTTGAATAGCTATTTGCAAATCTATAACAGCCATAATATCGCCGTGCAAAAATCTTTGAGCAGACATTGTTTTTCCTTAGTTTTGTTTTTTGGGAACTACAAGCATATTTGCATATCGCCCTTCAACGCTTGGAGATTTATCGCGATCTGCAAACTCTTGCACCATTTCCCAAATTCTATCTAGCATTTTCACACCAATTTCTGGAGTTGCCATTTCGCGACCTTTTAAAAATACGCGAAATTTAACATGCTTACCGCTATTTAAAAACTCTTGAGCATGTTTTATTTTGTAATTTAAATCGTTTTGTGCAGTCTTGGCAGAGAGCTTGATTTCTTTGATTTCTATGACTTTTTGTTTTTTCTTGGCTTCTTTTAGCTTTTTTTCTTGTTGGTAGCGAAATTTACCATAATCCATCACTTTGCAAACTGGCGGTTTTGCATCTGGAGCTATCAAAACCAAATCTAATCCCATTTTGTTTGCTAAATTTAAAGCTTCAGCCTTGCTAATAACGCCATAAGCCGTGCCGTCATCTCCTACACATCTAACTTCGTTTGCACGAATATCTTCATTTAGATAAACTTCTTTGTTCAAAAGCTCACCTCATCTAATTGTGTCGTTACGAAATTCACAAATTCCTCCAATTTCATATTTTTTTGTTCTCTAACTCTGCGGTCTCGCAGAGCAACGCTTTTGCTACTTACTTCATTGTCCCCAAGCACGATTATCATAGGGACTTTTTGTTTTTCGGCTGTTCTAATTTTTTTATTTAATGTTTCGTTTTTAGTGAAAATTTCGCTATCGATTTCTAAATTTCGTAGTTTTTCGGCGATCTCTTTTGCGTAAGCGTGATGATTTTCGCTAATCGGAATAATCGCAACTTGCGTTGGACATATCCAAAACGGAAGCTCACCGGCTGTATGTTCAAGTAAAATTCCAATAAATCTCTCAAAACTTCCTAAAATCGCTCTATGAAGCATAACGGGTTGCTTTTTCTCGTTGTTTTCATCAATGTAGCCTAGCTCAAAACGACTAGGTAAGTTAAAATCCACTTGCACGGTGCCACATTGCCATTTTCGCTTTAAAGCGTCAGTTATTTTTATATCAATTTTTGGTCCATAAAACGCACCGCCACCTTCATCAATGCCGTATTTTAAGCCTTTTTCATCAAGAGCTTGTTTAAGTGCATTTGTAGCGATTTCCCAAACTTCATCATCGCCCACAGCTTTGGCAGGTTTAGTTGAAATTTCCATTTCGTAGTTAAACCCAAAAGTTTTCATAATCAAATCAACAAAATCTAAAATTTCATAAACATTTTCTTTGATTTGACTTGGCATACAAAAGATATGTGCGTCATCTTGCGTAAATTCACGCACCCTAAAAAGTCCGTGTAAAACACCGCTTTTTTCGTGTCTATGCACTACACCGTATTCGCAAAATTTAAGCGGTAAATCACGATATGAGCGAATTTCACTTTGATAAACTTTGATATGACCTACGCAGTTCATCGGCTTAATGCCGTATTCTTGCTCTTCGATCATCGTAAAATACATATTTTCTTTATAGTTTGTATAGTGTCCGCTGATTTTCCAAGCGTCTGATTTTAAGATTTCTGGACCACGAACCGGCTCATAACCACGACGACGAAGTTGTTTATAAAGTCTATTTTCTAATTTTACACGCATTTTTGAGCCATTTGGTAGCCAAATCGGAAGTCCCATGCCGATTTCTTCATCAAATGTGAAAAATTTCATTTCCGTACCAAGTTTGCGGTGGTCTCGTTTTTTGGCTTCTTCAAGCATATTCAAATGCTCTTTTAGGCTCTCTTTATCGGCAAAAGCCGTGCCATAAATACGAGTTAGCATTTCTCTTTTTTCATCGCCACCGAGATATGCTCCTGCAATGCGAGTGAGTTTGAAAAATTTAAGCATTTTTGTATTTGGCACATGAGGACCTCTACAAATATCTTCAAATTCGCCTTGACGATATAAGCTAACAGGACCTTCTGGAATTCGCTTTAAAACTTCTATTTTTAAATCATCATTTGAATATTTCGTGCTAACTTCTGTTTTGGTTGAATTTATTTTTATTATTTCATCGCCCGTTTTGGCGAGTTCTTTCATTTTTTCTTCGATGATTTTTAAATCTTCTTCGCCAAGCTTTTCACCATCAGCTTTAATAACCCGCATATCATAATAAAATCCGTCTTCAATAGCAGGTCCGACAAAGAATTTTGCATCTTTATAAAGGCTTTTTACAGCCGCCGCTAGTAAATGTGCAGTTGAATGTCTAATGACATTTAATGCATCGTCTGAATTGTCAAAATAAATCGGCTCTCCGCTACCTGCGTAGCTTTGAGTATCAATAATCTCTTCACCTAATTTGTATGCGATAATATCGCTCATTTGTATGTTTTCCTTTTTTACCAAATTGTCTTTTTTACGATAAAAGAACGATTTATCATTTTATCTTATTAAATTTTAATATTTACTTAGTTTTTGATTTAAGAACTATTTATTTTGATAAATTTGTGTTTAAATTTTGAGAATTTTATATGTGAATTCTTGCAATAATACTTTTGTCGTTATTCTGAGTATCGTAGGGTGGGCATCCTTGCCCACCATAATATGAATTTACAAATTTAAAAATTCAATTAAATTTGGTATTGCAATCATTTTTGCGGATTAATCATTATTGCAAGTTGCTTTTTAAGGGGGAAAGGGGCTGACTTGCGAAGCGCCCCTTTCCCCCTTAACAACCCCCATACCCTGCACGCTTCTATCGTGGCAAATTTAGAAAAAAGTTGAAAACT
>JAGAZK010000126.1 GCA_017940085.1 Campylobacter sp. | reverse complement strand
GTAAATTTGGCTTGTGATTTAAAGGGATAAGATGATACTTTTTTTGATACTTGCTTTGCCTTTAGTTTTTGCTTTGTTGATTTATTTTATGCCAAATTCTTTGATTAAATTTGCTAATTTAGTTTTTTCTTTGTTGCTTTGTGCTTGTTTATTTTGTGCAATAAATTCATTAAATTTAGGTCAAATTTATGCTTTAAATCAAATGCTTTTTTTGGATTCTTTGGGTGGGATTTTTCTTACTATTATCGCAATTACAGGGACTTTGGTAAATTTGTATTTTCCAAGCTATTTGTTTTGGAGAGATGAAAGCCCTAAAAAAATTAAAAAAATGCTATTTTTATCATATTTGACGATGTTTGCTATGATTTTGGCAAGCGTGGCAAATGATATAGCTATTATGTGGGCTTGTATAGAAGCTACTACTTTGAGTAGTGTTTTTATGGTAGTTTATAACAAACAAAAGCGAATCATAGAAGCTGGATACAAATATATTATGATTTGCTCATTAGGCTTAGCTTTTGCCATGCTTGGGACGATTTTATTGTATTCAGGCGGTGGAATTTTATTTACTGATTTGATGAACGCAAATTTAGACCCAACTCTTGCAAAAGTCGTTTTTATATTGGCTTTGGTTGGTTTTGGCACAAAAGCTGGTTTGGTACCAACTCATACTTGGCTTCCAGATGCTCACGCACAAGGTCCGTCTCCTACTTCAGCCATACTTAGTGGGATAGTTTTGAAAATAGCTATGCTTGGGCTTATTAGATATTATTTTGTTGTAGCAAATTCAATTGGATTTGATTTTATTACTCAAACTATGCTTATTAGCGGGACTTTGACTATTTTTGTAGCAGCGTTTTTTTTAGTAATTCAACACGATGTAAAAAGAATGCTTGCTTATCATAGCATAGCTCATATGGGAGTGGTTGCGTTTGCACTTGGAGTTGGTGGGAGATACGGCGTGATTGCTGCACTTTTTCATTGTTTAGCACATAGTCTAACTAAAGCTTTAGCTTTCCTTACTACAGGCAATACTTGGCGGATTTATCATACAAATAATATGCATAAAATGGGTGGTTTAGTTAAGATTGCTCCACTTACTTGTGTGTTTTTTGGAATATCAATTTGCTCATTAGTTGGGGTCCCGGCGTTTGCTATATTTGTGAGTGAGTTTTTGACATTTTATTCAGCTGTTATTAGTGGGCAATGGGTTGCAGTGGCGTTGTTTGCTATAGCTTTGGCAATTATTTTTGTGGCTGATTTTTCGCACTTTTTTATGGCTAGTTTTGGCAAAGCAAACAGCGAGATCAAATTTAATAAAGAAATGAGTATTTATGAAAATTTACCGCTTATATTGTTGAGCTTTTTTGTTATAGCTTTTGGGGTTTGGAAATTTGAGTTTTTTTGGGATTTGCTTTATATGAGTGCTGATTTGTTAAAGGATTTGAAATGATAGGTGATTTGTATATTCAGAGCTTAGAAAGTAAATTTAATATCTTAGAGACCACAAGACAAAGCGATAATCAAATCACGATTTTAATTGACAGAAATGATTTGCCAAGCGTGGTAAAAACGCTTTATTATGATATTGGCGGTTGGCTTGTTACAATGGTAGCAAATGATGAAAGAAGCATAAATAAACATTTTGGGCTTTATTATGTGCTTTCTATGGAAGGAAATAAATTTGATCCAAAAGACGAATTAGATGAAAAATGCTTTATTTCAGTCAAAGCTCTAATCCCAGCAGATGATCCAGTTTATCCATCGGTAACACCTTTTGTAAAAGCTTGTGTGTGGTATGAGAGAGAAGCTTATGATATGTTTGGGCTCGTGGCTGAAGGATTAAACGACAAAAGACGACTTGTTTTGAGCGATGATTGGCCTGAAAATTTATTTCCACTTAGAAAAAACGAAATGGATTATAAATTTCGCCCAGATCCGCTTGAAAATGAGCCAGATTTTAAATTTACAAGTCCAAATGGTATAAAAACTCAGGCTATTCCATTAGGACCTTTGCATATTACAGCAGATGAGCCTGGTCATTTTAGATTGTATTGCGATGGAGATACTATCATAGACGCGGATTATAGATTATTTTATCAGCACAGAGGTATGGAAAAACTAGCAGAAAACCGTATAAATTACGATCAGCTAACATTTTTATCAGAAAGAGTGTGTGGGATTTGTGGTTTTGCTCATTCTATTGCGGTGGCTAGAGCTTATGAAGAAACTATTGGCTTAGAAATTCCACAAAGAGCCAAAGCTCTTAGAATTATGAGTAGTGAGATTGAAAGATTGCATTCAAATTTATTAAATATAGGCTTAGCTTGTGAAGTTACTGGAAATTATACAGCATTTATGCATGTTTTTAGAGTTCGTGAATACACGCTAGATCTTGCTCAAATCATAACTGGCGGCAGAAAAACTTACGGAACTGTTATGATTGGGGGTATGAGAAGGGATATAAATGCCAAACAAACAAAAGAGATGCTAAATTTGCTCCAAAAAATAGAAATAGAATTAGATGAAATTTGGGAAGTGGTTATAAATGACGAAAGACAAATATCTCGCTGGAAAGGCATAGGCGTTTTAGACAAAAATATTGCTAGAGATTATG
>JAGAZK010000125.1 GCA_017940085.1 Campylobacter sp. | reverse complement strand
GAGCTTTTAAGACCTGGATAATTTACGCTTTTTACCGCAGGATTTTTTTCTAACCATTCAGCGATTTTTTGAGTATTTTTTGAATGCTCTTTGACTCTAACACTTAGTGTTTCAAGTCCTTGAATTAGCTGCCATGCACTAAATGGACTCATTGTAGCTCCAATATCACGCAAAAATTCAATCCTAATACGAAGTGTGAAAATATCAAAATTTGGTGCTAAATCAGCATAAATTAACCCGTGATAACTATCATTTGGCTCGTTAAATTCAGCATATCTTTTGTTATCAACTAATTTTTTGTTTGTTTTTATACCAGAAATCACCGCTCCAGCTATCGTAAGACCTTGTCCGCTGATATATTTACTTGCACTATGGATTACTACATCAATTCCGTGTTTGATAGGGCTAAAAAGCACAGGAGTTGCGACTGTATTATCAGCAATCGTAACAATGCCGTGTTTATCAGCAATCTCAACTATTTTTTTGATATTTGGGATTGCGATTTGTGGATTTGATAGAGTTTCAAAGAAAATTGCTTTTGTATTTTCATCAATCAAACTCTCCAAATCATCTGCTGTGTCGCTATCAAAAATTCTAGCTTCAATACCAAATCTTTTTAGCGTATTTAGGGCTAAATTTGTAGTCCCGCCATAGACTTTTTGAGCGACTATTACATTATCTCCTGCTTTGGCTACATTTATAAGAGCATAAAATTCAGCCGCTTGACCACTAGCAGTGCCTATAGCTCCAGCTCCGCTCTCTAACGCTGCAATTCTAGCTTCAAAAATATCCACAGTTGGATTATTTAGCCTAGTATAAATAGGACCTAATTCTTGCAAAGCAAACCTAGCAGCCGCTGTTTCGCTTGTGCCAAAATCATAAGCTGTGGTTAGATGAATAGGAACAGCCATTGAGCCATAACCTTCTTTTGAATTATAACCTGCGTGTGTGGCAAGAGTTTGGAAATTTAAATCTGCCATTTTTTCTCCTTTTGTTAAATTTTGGCGAATTATATATCAAATCAAATTAAATGTCAAGTATATAAATATAAAAATATATTTTTTGTAAAAATACTGATTTTAACGATATTTAAAAATATATATTATATTAATATTTTTTAAAAACAACTTGTTTAATATATATTATTTTGTGCAAATTTGATTAAATTTGATAAATTTAGCCAAATTTATGTAAAATTTGCAAAAAAAGGCATCTAAAAAATGTATGAATTTTTAAAATACAAAGCAAAATTGCTTTTTCATATAATCATTATTTTGTTTATTATCACTATAATTGGTATTTTATGTTTTTTGGTTTTTGATATGAAAGGTTTTTTATTTGGAGCAATCGGGACATTTATCTTGATACCTATTTTATTTGTTATTTATACGATTTTTGAATTAATTTGGTCGTTGTTTATGGGTTTTAAAGAAATTCCAAAAGACGAAATAAATTTCAAACAAAGACTTTCAAAATGGGTAAATTTTTTTAATATTTAGGAGAAATATATGAGTAGCATAACAACACAACTAGTTTTAACAAGATTATCAGAATTAGCATTAAATGGAGTGGCTATATCTATGGCTACTGCAGTAATAGTTGCTGGACATAGAACTCCACAATCATTAGCTGGTGCTTTTGCTGTATATGCTTTAATAAAAAGAACCGCCAATAAAGCTGGTTCTGATTCTGCTAGTAGCTTGGATCATTTTTTAGAAGATCAATACGATTTTAATGTTGATGAGTTAATTTTTGATAATATTGAAGCTATTGATAAAAAATTAGGTGGTTATGGCGAAAAAATAACAGACTATTTAGAACAATGGAAGGAAGAAATATACGAAAATGCCAAAGAATTTGAAATTTCGAAGCAAGAAGCCGAAAGCAAATGCACAGATTGCAATTCTCAGTGCATAATTTAT
>JAGAZK010000124.1 GCA_017940085.1 Campylobacter sp. | reverse complement strand
GCCAAAATCAGTCAAAAAAATCGCTGTTTTGGATAGAACAAAAGAACCTGGAAGTCTTGGTGAGCCACTTTATTTAGATATTAAAGCTGCTTATTATGGTCAAAATGAGCAACCTTTGATTGTGGGCGGTAGATACGGGCTTAGCTCAAAAGATGTCGATCCTGCTCAAATGATAGCTGTATTTGAAAATTTAGATGCTCCACAGCCAAAAAATGGCTTTACTATAGGAATTGAAGATGATGTTACAAATTTATCTCTCAAAGTAGGTAAAAAATTATCTTTGAGTGATAAAGATTGCAAAGAATGCTTATTTTATGGGCTTGGAGCAGACGGAACAGTCGGAGCAAACAAAAATTCAATCAAAATTATAGGCGATAAAACGGATTTTTATGCTCAAGCATATTTTGCTTATGATAGCAAAAAATCAGGCGGCTACACAAGAAGCCATTTGAGATTTAGCAAAAAACCAATCCGCTCAACTTATCTTGTATCAAATCCGCATTTTGTAGCTTGTTCGGTTGCTGCTTATCTTGAAATTTACGATGTTGTAGATGGTCTAAGAGATGGCGGAACATTTCTTTTAAATTCAATCTGGGACAAAGAAGAGACAATCAAACGCATTCCAAACAAAGTCAAAAGGCTCTTAGCTCAAAAAAATGCAAATTTTTATATCATCAATGCGACAAAACTTGCTTATGAAATAGGGCTTGGAAATCGCACAAATACGATTATGCAATCCGCATTTTTCAAACTTGCTGATATTATTCCTTTTGAACAAGCTCAAACTTATATGAAGGAATATGCTAAAAAAACTTATGCCAAAAAAGGCGATAAAATCATAGAAATGAACTATGCTGCTATTGATCAAGGTGCAGATAAACTCGAAAAAATAGACATTGATCCAAGTTGGGCAAATTTAGCAGATGACCATAAAGGTGAGAGCAAGTACAAAGGCAGTGATTTTGTAGAAAATATAGTCAAACCTATGAATGCAGCTAGAGGGGATTCTTTGCCAGTTTCTGCGTTTTTAGGACATGAAGATGGAAGTTTTGAAGCAGGGACAACTGAGTATGAAAAACGAGGCGTTGGTGTAATGGTGCCAAAATGGATAAAAGAAAATTGTATTCAATGTAATCAATGTGCTTTTGTGTGTCCTCATGCTGTAATTAGACCATTTTTGATAGATGACAACGAACTCTCAAAAGCTCCACAAGGCGTAAAAGACGGCGTTTTAGAAGCCAAAGGCAAAGAAGTAGCTGGACTTAAATACAAAATTCAAGTTAGCCCACTTGATTGCACCGGTTGTGAGCTTTGTGCTCAAAATTGTCCTAGCAAAGAAAAATCACTTGTTATGGTGCCACTTGGCGAAGAGCTCGAAGACAATCAACAACAAAATGCCGATTATTTGTTTAAACAAGTTAGTTACAAAGATGATTTAGTCGGTAAAAACAATGTCAAAAATGCAATGTTTGCTCAGCCGTTGTTTGAATTTCATGGTGCTTGTCCGGGTTGCGGAGAAACTCCGTATGTAACGACAGTTTCAAGACTTTTTGGAGAGCAAATGATAGTAGCAAATGCCACAGGTTGTAGCTCGATTTATGGCGGATCTGCTCCATCTATGCCTTGGAGAAAATCAAACAAAAATGGTTATGGTGTAGCTTGGGCAAATTCATTATTTGAAGATAATGCTGAGTTTGGCTTGGGTATGAAAGTAGCTGTTGAGACTATGAGAAACCGCATACAAAGTATTATGCAAGATACTAAAAATGAAGTTCCAAACGCACTTTCGGCTCTTTATAGTGAATGGATAGAATGCAAAAACGACACTCTAAGATCAGCTCAAATTAGAGAAAATTTAGTGCCAATTTTGGAGCAAAATTTAAATGCAAAAGGTGTCAAAGATATATTGAGCTTAAAACAATATCTATCCAAAAAATCTCAATGGATTATCGGTGGAGACGGCTGGGCTTATGATATAGGCTATGGTGGCTTAGATCATGTTTTAGCAAGTGGAGAAAATGTAAATATTTTGGTTCTTGATACAGAAGTTTATTCAAATACTGGCGGTCAAAGTTCCAAATCATCACGCACAGGTTCTGTCGCTCAATTTACAGCAGCTGGCAAGCCAATCCAGAAAAAAGATCTTGGTCAAATCGCTATGACTTATGGAAATATTTTTGTAGCTCAAATCAACTCAAATGCTTCTCAAGCAAATGTGCTAAAAGCTTTGATTGAAGCAGAAGCTTATGATGGCCCAAGTTTAGTTATAGCTTATAGTCCTTGTATCGCACATGGTATCAAAGGCGGAATGGCAGGAAGCGGCAATCAAGGCGAACTTGCCACAAAATGTGGATATTGGCCGACTTATATTTTTGATCCAAGACTAGCCAGTGAGGGCAAAAATCCACTAAAAATCACTTCAAAAGAGCCTGAGTGGGATCAATACGAAGCATTTTTAGCAAACGAAGTTCGCTATAATTCGCTCAAAAAATTAAATCCTGAGAAAGCCGATGAGCTTTTGGCGACAAATAAAGCTGATTCTATGCGAAGATACCGCCAACTCAAACGCTTAGCAAACGCTGATTTTAGTGATGAAATTTAATCAAATTTGCCCATTTTTGGGCAAATTTATTTTTTGGATTTAAATAAAACTCACTAAATTTAATTAAATTTGACTAAATTTAGCCCTAAATTTAATCAAATTTGCCCAAATTTAATAATTTTTTTTGAAGTTTAAAAAGCTATAATATGCAAATTTAATTTTTAGGTTTTTTGATGAGCAAAGACGAATTAAATTACGATTATATTGGGTTTTTCAAGCAAACTAGTATTTATCCGCTTTTGATTTTAATTTTTATTTGCTTGGGTGCTTGTGCTTATTATGGGACTTTGTTTTTTAGATACGAATCTTTGAGCAAAGAATTGCAAAAAACTATTTTTCTTACCCAATTTGCCAACAATATCTACAACGAAAGAAGCGTAAATTCAATCTATATAGCTACCAAATCCAAATTAGATAATCAAATCGTAGAAACAGCATATCAAAAAACAGACGAATCTCTTCAAGTTCTCAAACAAGCCTATAGCGATACACAAACCAATCTAGTAACCCCAGAAATTTTATATGATTTTAGGCAAAAAGTCAGCCACAATGAATCAGATTTTTTTGAGATGTTTTTTGATGATTATGGAGTGATTACAAATTTTATATTAGATGAGACTAAGGCATTGCAAAATTATAGCCTTGATCCACAAATTACTTCGTTTTTGATCTCTATTTATTACACAGTAGATACTATGGACAAAATAGCCACAAGAAGGGATTTTTTGGCACCTGCGATGATAGAAAATCGCAGTCTGACTCAAGCAGAGCTTAAAATTTGGAATCAAATCAACACACAAAATGATTTTTATTCTAAGATCTTAAATGATAAAGAAGTCCAAAAAGATATTCATAGCATTTATCTAAAAGATGATTTTATCAAAAACACAAATGAAATGTTAAATTTTATTAGTTCTGTTACCAATAAAACAGACATTTACAAAATGGATTTTTCAAATTTATTTATTTTGCTCGATACTCAAACAAAAGCTGCAAATGATATATTAAAAATACTTTTTGACAAAACTTTTAGTATCACCAAACAACAAGAGCAAATGACGATTGTATTTTTCTCATTTTCTTGTGCAATGTTGATTTTGTTTTTGTGTCTTTTTGTGGTATCACTCAAAAAACGATCCCTTGTAACAAAGAGTTTAAGAGAAGTAAATTTAGCTATCAAGCAAATTGACAAAGTCATCAAACAAAACAACATAGAACTAAAAACCAAAAAAGGCATAAAAAGCCAATTTGATTTTATCAAAGAAGCTATATTTTTATATAATGAAGACAAAAACGACAGACGCAAAAGACAGCTTGAAGAAGATTTGTTTTTCAAAAATATCACAAACAACATAAAAGAGCCTTTACAAGCAATTCTAGCTTATGCTCAAATTCTCAAAAAATCCCAAAATTTAGAACAAAAACAAATCACAAATTTGGACAATATAATATTTAGTATCAAAGATCTAAAACGCAAATTTGATGATATAATCGCAATTTCTAGGATCAAAAGCAAAACGCTAAGTATCAACAACGAAACATTTATGCCAGTAGAAGCATTTAGCTCTGTGATGGACGAACTTATGCCTTATGCTATCCAAAAAGGCGTTCGTTTGCTTTGTTTGGTAGATCCTAGATTGGAAAACGAATTAGAAGGCGATATTGAAAAAATCGAAAAAATCATTAAAAATTTGATCTCAACTATAATTGATCTAAGCGAGATCGATAATATCGTGCTATTAAGAATAGAAGCAATCAAACAATTAGAAAAAAATAAAATTATTAAAATCAGCGTAATCGATAACTCAAAGCTCGTTACTCAGTATTATAAAGACAATGATTTAGTAGCAAATTTAGACCAAATTGATGATTCTAAAAGGTCTAAATTTGGAATAGCAAGTGAATATGCAAAATATCTTGGCTCAAAATTAGAGTTTTATTATGATTTTGAGAAGGTAAATGAAGTAAGTTTTGAGCTAGAATTAGTCCAAAGATCATTTAAATTAGATAGTTTAGAAAACAAATTTCAAGGCATAGCGGTAGGATTTTTTGAATCTGATTATGACAAAGGCGTTTTAAATACAAGATATGGAGATATAAGTTATTTTGAGATATTAAAATCGTATTTGAGCTATATGGGCATAAAATGTATCAAAGCATACGATGAAAACGAAGACTTCAAATACGCATTTACCACCGACCCAACAGCAGTTTTCAAAAAACACAATAGTATTTTTGCGTATAGCAATGCTGAGGTTTTAGCAGGATCTAGAGCACAAATTACTGGCGTTTTGAGTATAGAAAAGCTCACAAAAGTGCTTTCTAATCTAGAAAATGTCAAAAAACACAAACCAGCCGATACTTCATCTAAGATTATGGCAAATGTTTTGGCTGTAACTGATTTTAATTTCACTACAAAACTCAAATTATTATGCTCAAATGTCATAAATTTGATCGTTTTAAACAAAAGATATGACATTATTTTTATTGATTTAAAAGAGCTTTCGTATTTTGACAAAAACCAAAGTGCCAAAAAAATGCTAATAAAGCTTAGCAAAACATTTCCTACAATCAATGTAATCAGCACTCCAAGCGATATTGATAGTAGTGAGTTTAATTTTATGCCAGATACCATAAAACAAAATGAAATCACAAATGAAAAAATAGCCGAAATTATCAACAAATACAAACTCCAAAGCAGAAAAGATATTAAAGATATATTATTGTTTAAATCATCAAAAGTCCTAAATAATATATTCTCAAGGGCTTTGAGCGGATTTGCTACTTTATCAAGTGTGGATAATATGCAACAACTAAGAGAAGAACTAAACAATGAAGCTTATAGATTGGTTTTAGTAGATGATAATATTGAAGAATTTGATGAAGAGCAGTTGTTTAAAATCATATCTTTAGCCAAAATCAAACACAAAACCAATATTCAAATCGGGCTTTTTAAAAATACAAATCGCACTTATACAAACAATGTCGCTTATAAATTTGACCTTATAATCAACTCCTTATCTCAAGATAAAACTCGTTTAGAAAATATTATCAAGCAGCATTTAAGATGAAATTTAACGCCCTTTTAATCGATGATAATCAAATGAGCCTAAAATCCATAAGAGATATGCTTGATAGCACTGGCAGTATCGAAAAAATATTTGTGGCAAATAATTATTTTGAAGCTATCAAAATCATAAAATACGAATTAGAAAATAATGTTTTTAGTATAAATTTGATATTTATTGATTTTGATATGTCGATAATCGATGGCTTTGAAATGCTAAAAAACCTACAAAGTATCGATCTAAATGATATTTTTGTCGTAGCAATTAGCACAAATATCCAAAACAAAAAAATCAGTCTCCAGCACGGTGCGGCTGAATTTTTGCATAAACCATTTGGCTTAGATGAATTACAAAAAGTCTTAGATAAAATCTCAGAAATTTCAGTGTATTAAATTTGATTTGTAAAAAACTAAAATCAAATTTAATAAATTTACACGCTTTTAAAATCATTTTAAACACCATTTATTGATTTGGGAAAATAGTAAATTTACAAATAAATTTAACTCAAATTTGAGTTAAATTTGATTAAATTTAGGCTTAATAAATTTGAGTTGTTTGAAATTCGTCTTGCAAATTTTTACCCATTACCAAAACTTCAAAAATAAGTTTGAGCGAGTAAATTTGCAAAAATCAAATTTAGCAATAAATTAAATTTGCATTTGCGAGTAAATTTGCTTGAAATTGAGTAAATTTGATCAAATTTGCAGGATAAATTTAATTAAATTTAATGTGTTTGTATAAGCAAATTTGATTAAATTTAACCAAATTTGCTCAAAATTTTATTTATTTGCTTTTTCTATGTATTCGCCACGCACTGTATCTACGCGTATAACTTCGCCCTCTAAGACATGAAAAGGTATTTGCACTACGGCTCCACTTTCTAAAGTAGCTGGTTTGCGGTTGCTTCCTTGTGTGTCGCCTCTGAAATTTGGTTGAGTTTGGGTGATTTTGAGTTCTACTACTTGCGGCACTTCTACGCCGATTGCTTTGCCATTGTGAAATAAAACTTGAACCATCAGTCCATCTATCATCCATTTTTTAGCTTCCCCAACATCATCTTCGCTGATTGCGACTTGCTCATAAGTAGCTGTATCCATAAACTGACAATTTTCACCATCATCGTAAAGATATTGCATTTCTTTTTCTTCTAAATTTGGAGCTTCGCATTTATCTCCAGCGTGAAATGTTTTTTCAAGCACTTTGCCATCTATAAAAGACTTGATTTTTACACGCACAAAAGCAGGGCCTTTGCCCGGTTTTACATGTTGGTATTCTACGATTTTGTATGGAATGCCGTCCATTTCAATCTTTAAACCTTTTTTTAAATCTCCCATTTGATAAGCCATTTTTTCTCCTTATAATTCTGCATATTTTGCCCAAACACAAGTATCAAGGGCATTTAATTCATTTAATATTTTTTCGCTAATATCTTGATCTACCAAAATCACAGCCAAAGCAAAGCCATTTTCATCTCTGCCAAGACGAAAATCTGCGATATTTATTTTTTCATTTGCCAAAATTGAGCTAATCGCACTAATTACTCCAGGGACATCTTTATTTTTAAATACTATCATTCTGCCTTTTGGCTTGAAATCAGTTTTGAAATTGTTGATTGCGACTATTCTTTGATCAGTTTCGTTAAAAAGAGTCCCACTTATGGAAATTGCGTCATTGTCTGTGATGATTTTGACACTGATTTTGTTTTTGTATCCACTAGCTGCACTTGTGCTAGTAGAAAACTCAATATCGTTTTCTTCGGCTTTAAATTTGGCATTTACATAATTAATGCCGTCTCCAAAAGTATTTTTCAAAGCCCCAACTAACGCAAATGTAAGCATTGAATTTGCATATTCGTTAATATCGCCTTGAGTTTCTAGTTTGATTGATTTAATAGGTCTTTTGTTGAGCTGTGCTGCAAAATACGCCATTTTTGAAGTAAGTTCTACAAAAGGTTCAACCCAATCAGGCAATTCTTCGCTTTTGATAGGTAAATTTAAAGCATTTGGATAGCAAATTCCCCTAGCTGCACTAATTGCTTGTTCAGCTGCTGCAATTGCGATATTTTCTTGAGATTCATAAGTATTTGCCCCAAGATGTGGCGTGGCACTGACATTTGGCAAATCAAGAAGCGGGTGAGTGTTGCCCGGCTCTTTAACAAAAACATCAATCCCAGCGTATGCGACTTTGCCACTTTTTAGTGCATCATAAAGTGCATCTTCATTATAAAGACCACCACGAGCTACATTTATTAGTCTCACACCATCTTTCATCTTGGCGATTTCTTCTTTATCAATCATATTGGTTGTTTCTTTGTTTTTAGGTGTGTGAATTGTGATAAAATCACAAGCTAAAATATCATCAAAATTTTCTGTATAAACTACGCCGAGTTCAGTGGCTTTACTTGCTTCAATGTATGGATCATACGCAATTACTTTCATACCAAAAGCCAAAGCTCTAATACCAACTCTTGAGCCTATATTTC
The DNA here is from genome assembly GCA_017940085.1 of Campylobacter sp. Lineage (GTDB taxonomy): Bacteria > Campylobacterota > Campylobacteria > Campylobacterales > Campylobacteraceae > Campylobacter. The sequence continues at coordinate 3,199 of JAGAZK010000124.1, read as the reverse complement.
CAAAGCCGATTATTCCAAGAGTTTTGCCATAAAGCTCATTTCCATACCATTTTTCTCTTTTCCAAGTTTTATTAATAACCAAATCATTTACGCAAAGAACATATTTTCTAGCACTATTTAGCAAATGACACATTGTCATTTCAACTGCTGCTATTGTATTGGCAGTAGGGACATTCATTACGATTATACCGTTTTTAGAACACCCTTCAATATCCACATTATCCACGCCAACTCCAGCTCTAACGAGAGCTTTTAAATTTGAAGCAGCATTTATAAAATTTTCTCCACAATCAGTAGAAGATCTAGTAATTGCAATATCTGCTTGTGGTAATATTGTTAGAAGTTCGTCTTTTGGGACAGAGACGGCGTCAATTACTTTTATATCTTTTTGGGCATTTAATAGCTCAAAACCTTTTGGATGTATGGCATCGCAAACCATAATAGTTTTCATTGCTTGATTTCCTTTATAGTTGAATTAATATTAAATTTTTTCAGATCCACAACTAGCGATGAAGCCGCATTTTCATCAAAAGAACTGATAAAAATTTGGTTTTTTTCACCATTTTTGACAATGCTTAGCTTAATATCTAAGCTTTGCGCCAAACGATTTAAACAAAAAATCGAATACAAATCACATTTTGGGATTATAAGTTCGTATTTGTATTCTTGAGCTTGTGGTGGAATTGGCGAATTATCGCTGACTTTGATATACATTAAATTTATTGGCAAATCTGTTTTGCTTTTGTCTAAATTTACAAATTTATCTAAAACAGTATTTGTTTTAGGTGTGACAAAATCAAAATTTTGCTCACCAGCAACATCTTTTACAAACATTGGTGGCAACACGCTTAGCTGTCGCCAAAGCACGATACCACCAAATATCATAAGAACAAAAACAAACGCAAAAATCAAAAGAGTTGCATTGCGTTTCATAGTTTTAAGATAATTGCTCTTTTATAATATCGCCAAGAGTTATTTTATCGTCGCTATTTATTTTGCTTAAAGCCGCTCTTTCTTTTTGTTTGCTAAGTTTTTTGACACTTAGTCTAATGCGGTTTTTCTTTTCATCAATAAATGCAATAGCAGCTTCGATTTCATCGCCTATTTTAATAGAGCCAAAATCTAACTCTCCAGCGTCTTCTTTGCGAATTAGAGCATCTACGCTATCATTTAGCATTACAAATGCACCAAAATCTTTAATATCATGAACTTTACCTGTTACCATTTCGCCGACTTCGTGAGTTTTGGCGTATTCTGAAACAGGATTTGATTTTAGATCTTTTGTATTAAGGGAAATTTTTTGTTCGTTTTTGTCAATTTTGATGATTTTTACTTCGATTTCATCGCCAATTTTGAGATTATCTTTGCATTTTTCGTTTCTATCCCATGAGGCATCTTCGTTGTGGAGTAAGCCCTCTAATGCTCCAATTTTAATAAACGCTCCAAAATTTGTAAGTCCAGAAACTACACCTTTTGTCAAATCGCCTTCTTTAAATTTAGCACTAAATTCATCAAATGGTTTAGGAAGTAGATTTTTAAGACTTACTCTTAATCTTCTTTCATTAGCATTGATTTCTATAACTTCTACATCAATTTCATCGCCTTCTTTTATGAAATCTTTTGGATTTTTGATATTTTTATCCCACGAAATTTCGCTAATATGCAAAAATCCCTCAATATCATTCCCTAAATCTACAAAAGCACCATAAGGCTCTATATTGCTAACGGTTACTTTAATAGTATCTCCGACTTCTAAGCCGTCTTTGATTTCATTCCAAGGATCTGGCATAGCTGCTTTTATTGAAAGCGATAAATGTCGTTTTTCATTGTCATAATTAATAACTTTTACTTCAACTTCTTCGCCTTCTTTGTAAATTGTGTTTGGATTTACTGGACCTTTATAGCTAATCTCACTGTAATGCACAAGTCCGTCTATACCGCCTACATCTACAAACATTCCATAAGTTGTGATTTTTTTGATTGTGCCTTTAATAATATCTGAATTATTTATGATATTAGCCACAGCAGCTTTTTGTTTTTTGCGTTCTTCTTCGAGTAGTTTTTTGCGAGAAACTATTATGCTTTGTTCGTTTGAATCTACTTTTATGATTTTTACTTTAAATGTTTTACCAAGTGCTTGTTTTGGGTCTTTAAAACCGCCTTGTGATTTAGGCATAAAAAATTCAACCCCATCATTATTTACACCGACAAAGCCGCCTTTGTTTTGGGAAATTATTTTAATATCAAATATATTTTGAGTATTTTCATCATAATTTTGGATAAATGATTTTACTTTTTCTTTTGAAAGTGCTTTTATGTGAGAAATTAGCGGTCTTCCACCTCTAGAGCCATTGATAACTACGCTAATTTTATCGCCGATTTTGTATTTTAGCTCACCATTTACATCTGTAATCTCAGAAATATCCATTACGCCTTCTGATTTTTTGCGAACATCTACAAAAACTTCGTTTTCTTTGATATTGACAATTACGCCTTCGCATAAAGCACTATCTTCTGTCTTTTTAAAAGACTCCTCTAACATTTGTGCAAAATTTTCATTTTCAAATTCTGCATTTTCTTGAACTTTTTCGTTCACCTTAGACATCTGATTCCTTTAAATTGTGGATTTGTAAGTTAGGGATTTTATCTTATTTTTGCTTTTAATTACATTAAAATACGATATTTTGGCTAATCTAAGCTTTTTATTTTTTCTACGACTTCGTTTATAATCCAATCAGGTGTGCTTGCTCCTGCACTAATACCGCAAAGATTTTTATCTTTAAACCAAATTTGCTCTAATTCATCGCTATTTTCTATCAAAAAACTATTTTGGCAGTATTTTTGCGAGATCAAATAAAGTTGTTTTGTATTTGATGAATTTTTCCCGCCTATAATTATCATCACATCAGCGCGATTTGCTAGTTCTGATACGGCTTTTTGATTGTCCAAAGTCGCATTGCAAATCGTATTAAAAACTCTAACTTCTTTTGATTTTTGCATCAAAAATCCGACAATTTGAGTAAATTTTTCAACTTTTTTAGTTGTTTGAGATAAAACCGCGATTTTTGAAGATAATTTTATGTTTTCTAATTCGCTTTCATCAAGTATAGCATAAACTTTGCTAGTAACATAGCTCATCACGCCTTTTACTTCAGTGTGAGCTGTATCGCCAAAAATCACTATATCATATCCTTGATCG
>JAGAZK010000123.1 GCA_017940085.1 Campylobacter sp. | reverse complement strand
CATCCCACCAACCAGGTTTGCTATCATTTTCATAACGACCAGCTGCGTGATGTGAGCCTGTTAGTGCATGACATACGACAACTACATTTGATTTATCTTTGTTTAATTTCCCATAAGTCTCATAAACTAGGTCAAATTCGCTTAAAATTCGTCCGCTTTCAAGATGCAAAGGCTCGTTAAAATGCTCTTTGTAAGTTTTCACTTAGCTATTGACCCTGTAATTTGGTGCTTCTTGAGTAATTATAATATCATGAACATGACTTTCTTTAAGTCCGGCACTTGTAATTTCTACAAATTCAGCTTTTTCTTGAAATGTAGCTATATCTTTGCTTCCACAATATCCCATAGAACTTCTAAGACCACCAATCAACTGAAAAACTACTTGTCTAAGACTTCCAGCATAAGGCACCCTACCTTCAATCCCCTCAGGAACTAATTTATCTTGAGCTGTGCCTTCTTGAAAATATCTATCTGAACTACCTTTTGTCATAGCTCCAATTGATCCCATTCCACGATAACTTTTATATTGTCTGCCTTGAAATGTAACAAGCTCACCTGGGGTTTCATCGCATCCAGCAAACAAAGATCCAGCCATAATACAATCAGCTCCGGCAGCCAAAGCTTTGGCTATATCACCACTATATTTGATACCACCATCTGCGATAATAGGCACACCGCTTTTTTTAGCTTGGGCTGCACAATCTGCAATCGCTGTAATTTGCGGAACTCCCACGCCAGCTACAATTCTAGTGGTGCAAATAGATCCCGGTCCAATTCCTACTTTAATGCCGTCAGCTCCAGCTTTTATTAAATCTTTTATAGCAGCTGGATTTGCTACATTTCCAACTACTATATCAATATCAGGAAGTTCTTTTTTGATTTTTTTAAGAGTATCTATTATACCTTTTGAGTGTCCGTGAGCTGAGTCCATAACAAGTGCGTCTGCTCCAGCTTTTGCTAGTGCCATGGCACGATCTAGTTGCCCTACTCCGATAGCAGCAGCTACTCTTAAACGACCAAATTTATCTTTGTTCGCATTTGGATATTCTTTTCGTTTTTTAAGATCTTTTATAGTAATAAGTCCTTCTAATTTGCCGTCTTTATCGACAATAGGAAGTTTTTCAACTTTGTTTGTAGAAAAAATTTGCTCTGCATCATCAAGAGTGCAACCACTAGGTGCTGTAATTAAAGGCATTTTTGTCATCGCACTATCAACACTTTTACTTATATCAGTTTCAAAACGCAAATCTCTATTTGTCAAAATCCCAAGCAATTTCATATTTTTATCTACAACTGGCACACCTGAAATATGAAACTCGCTCATAATCGCCAAAGCTTCTTTAATCGTGGCTTTTGGTTCTATGAAAATTGGATCTATAATAACACCACTTTCACTTTTTTTAACTCTTGTGATTTCTTTGACTTGGCTTTGAGTGTCCATATTTTTGTGTATTACGCCAATTCCGCCCAAACGAGCCATCATAATAGCAGTTCTGTGCTCAGTTACTGTATCCATAGCAGCCGAAACAATCGGGATATTCAAAGGAATATTACGAGAAAAACGCGATGAAACATCTACGCTTTTTGGTAATATTTCTGAATATTGTGGCACCAAAAGCACATCTTCAAAAGTCAAGGCTCGTTTAATGATTTGCATATCAATTTCCTTTCAAATAATTTTCTAATCCAAAAGCAGCGTCTAAGACACTTTGCTCATCGTAAGCTTTGCCAATAAATTGAGTTGAAATACTTAAATTTTCATCAGTTTTTGATACAGGGATTGTTATAGCAGGAAGTCCAGCTAAATTTACTCCTATTGTATAAATATCGCTCAAATACGCACTCAAAGGATCGCTAAGTTCGCCAAATTTGTAAGCTACGCTCGGAGCAACTGGCATCATAATAAGATCAGCTTCATTAAATATATCTTCATAGCTTTTTTTGATATAAGCTCTTGCTTTTTGGGCTTTGATATAATAAGCATCATAATACCCACTACTCAAAACAAAAGTCCCAAGAAGCATTCGTCTTTGCATTTCTGAGCCAAATCCTTCACCCCTTGTATTTTCATACATAGATCTTAGATTTTGTGCTTGGGCTCTTCTGCCATATCTTACACCATCATATCTGCTTAAATTTGCACTTGCTTCAGCTGTAGCGATGATATAATAACTCGCAATTGCATATTTTGAGTTTGCCAAATCTTTATAAATAATTTCATGACCCATATCTTTAAGCTTGTCTGCTACGCTATAAAGTGCATTTTTGACTATCTCACTAGCTCCATCAATATAATTTTTGATAAAAGCTATTTTAAATTTGCGGTTTTTATCCAAATTTGGAGCAGTTGGTATGAAATCCAAATTTGCACTAGTGCTGTCTTTGTCATCATGACCTGCGATAATATCATACAAAATCGCACTATCTTCAACATCTCTTGTAATAGGTCCGATTTGGTCTAAACTACTAGAATAAGCCGCAAGTCCGTATCTACTCACTCTTCCATAACTTGGCTTAAATCCTACACACCCACAAAATGCAGCAGGTTGGCGAATAGAGCCACCTGTATCGCTACCAAGTGCTGCTACTGCTATTCCAGCTCCTACAGCCGCTGCGCTTCCACCACTACTTCCACCTGGAACCCTAGTATAATCAAGTGGATTTAGAGTTTTGCCATAAAATGAAGTCTCAGTCGTGCTTCCCATAGCAAATTCGTCCATATTTGCCCTACCAAATGGAGCTAAACCTTTTGAGAGCATTTTTTCAATTACAGTCGCATTGTATGGAGCTACATAACCTTGCAAAATCTTTGAAGCTCCAGTGATATTCCAGCCTTTGACTTGAATATTGTCTTTGATAGCTATCGGAACACCAGCAAAATCATCATTTATTTCAGCACCGATAAGTTGTTCTACATAAGCACCAATTTGTTTAGTGGATTTGATTTTTTCTTTTAATTCGCTTCTAAGACTGGTTATTTCATCTGGATTTAAATTTAATGCTTCTTTTAAGCTTATCACTTTTTCTCCTTAAATTTATTTACAAAAAATACGCCAAAAGCTGTAATTGCTACCAAAATAACGATTGTAACAATGATTAAATTTATACTTACTTCGTTTTCAAACATTTATTACCTTTTGGCAACGATCACATAATTTATCTTCTTTTTGTGAGACAAATTTCCAACATCTTGGGCATTTGTGAGAATCTGATTTGATTATTCTAAAAATTTCATTATCCAAATCAAATTTAGCAATCTCTTCTCCGCTTGGATTTAAATTTTCTAAATTTGATACCATAAACCAATCACTCACACTTTCTTTGTCTATTGATAAAATCTCGTTTGAACTTGTTTGCAAAACTAGCTCTAGAGTTGATTTGATGATTTTATCTTTTTTGAGCTGATCTACAATTTCATTAAATTTTTCTCTACTTGAGATTAAAATTTCATCTTTTATTTCAAAATCATAATCTAAACTTTTATGCGTAAAATCAAAAATATCTTTGCCTTTAAAAATATTTGGTGCAGCCTCCACTGCTTCATCTGCTGTATATGTAAGAACTGGAGCTATTAGAGTTAAGATAGAGTTTAGTATTTCAAACATCGCAAACTGAGCAGATCTGCGGCGAGTGCTATTTTTGTCATCGCAATACAATCTGTCTTTGCAAATATCAAGATAAATCCCGCTCAAATCGCCTGTAAGGAAATTTAATAAAATATTAAAGCCTTTCGAAAAATCATACTCTCTAAAACAAATTTCAACTTCTTTGAAAATCTTTGTGGATCTAGTCAAAATCCATTTATCAAGCATATTAAGCTCAGCTTTTTGCCCGTCAAAATCATCAATATTTGCAAGTAAAAATCTTATTGTATTGCGGATTTTGCGGTATTGTTCGCTAATTTGTTTTAAAATATCATCGCCAATTTTTTGATCACCTGAATAATCGCTCATTCCAACCCAAAGTCTCAAAATCTCCACACCAAATTTTTTAGCCACATCATTTGGTGCCACGACATTTCCTTTGGATTTGCTCATTTTATTGCCATTTGAATCCATTGTAAAGCCGTGAGTTACGATATTTTTATAAGGTGCAGTTTCATTGACTGCTACGCTCAATAAAAGTGAGCTTTGAAACCAGCCTCTGTGTTGATCGCTACCTTCTAAATACATATCGCATACATACTCGCCACTATCGTATTCATCGCTTTTGAGCACAGCATTCCAAGTAGATCCGCTATCAAACCAAACATCCAAAATATCATTTACTTTTTCTAAGTTTTGCGGATTAAATTTAGTGTTTTTTGGGAGTAATTCTGCAATTTCTAAATCCCACCAAGCATCAGCTCCTTTTTGTTCAAAAATACTTGCGATATTTTCCATAATTTCATGGTCAAAAATAGGCTCTTTTGTAGTTTTGTCTCTAAAAAATGCAATTGGCACGCCCCAATCTCTTTGACGCGAAATACACCAGTCAGGACGATTTTCTATCATTGAGCCTATTCTTTTAATCCCACTTTGTGGATAAAATTTAACATTCTCTAAAGCTTTTAAAGCCGCTTGTCTTAGAGTTTGACCACCGCTTAATTTTGGCTCGTCCATCGCTATAAACCATTGTTTTGTGGCTCTGTAAATTACTGGTTTGTGAGTTCGCCAACAATACGGATAGCTGTGGATAAATTTACCAATCCAAACGATATTGTCTTTTAAAATTTCAATAATTTTCTCATTTGCTTTAAAGATATGAAGTCCCACAAATTCATCTAAATACTGCTCATGGATTAATTTTTTGTTTCGCAAAACTTCATCATAACAGCCATTTTCATCTACTGGCATTATGACTTCTATCCCGTATCTCAAAGACACAAAATAATCATCTTCGCCATGTCCTGGTGCTGTATGAACAAGCCCAGTTCCGCCGTCCATCAAAACATGCTCACCTAAAATAAACATTGATTTTCTGTTATTTAGCGGATTTATAGCATGTAAATTTTCAAGCTCATCAGAAATAAATTCTTTTATCACTTCGCCTTTTGTAATAGCTTGATTTTTGAGACTTTCAAGCAATTCTTTGGCAAAAATATAATTCTCACTAGTTAAAATATACTTTGTGTTTGGTTTAAGACTGATTGCTTGATTTGCAGCCAAAGTCCAAGGCGTAGTCGTCCAAATCACAGCTTTTGCAGTTTTAACGCCTAATTTATCCAAAGCATTTTTATCTAAATCAAAAGCCAAAAATAAGCTATAATCTTCTTTGTCTTGATATTCTACTTCTGCTTCAGCCAGAGCCGATCTTGCTGCCCAGCTCCAAAATACAGGCTTACTTCTTTCTACCAAAAGCCCTTTTTTAGCCACTTCACAAAGAGTTTTATAAATATTAGCTTCAAATTTAAATTTCATCGTCAAATAAGGATTTTCCCAATCCCCCAAAACGCCCAAATTTTTAAATTCTTCTTTTTGGATTTGGATAAACTCATCAGCCCATTTTCTACACTCACTTCTAATAGCTGATTTGCTCATATCTTTTTTCTTATCGCCAAATTTGACTTCTACTTGTTGTTCTATCGGTAGCCCATGACAATCCCAACCTGGAGTATAGCGAATGCTATCACCCATAAAATAATGAGTTTTGGTTATCATATCTTTTAAAATTTTATTTAAAGAATGTCCTATATGAATGTGTCCATTAGCATAAGGTGGTCCATCGTGAATATTAAAATTTTTTGTTGCGTTTTTGCGATTTTCTTTCATTTTTTCATAAATTTTATTATCGCTCCATTTTTTGAAGCGTTTTGGTTGCTCTTCGCTCAAATTTGCACGCATAGCAAAAGCCGTATTTGGCAATAAAAGTGTATTTTTGTAATCCATGAAATCCCTTGAGTTTAAATTTGTAGATTTTAGCAAAAAAATCATAAAAATAAGTTTTATTCAGCTGTTTTGTGATAGAATTTTGCCAAAAAAAGGTTTTTTTAATGCGACACGCAATCATCATAATTTCAGATGAACTAAAAATAAATAAATTTTTTATGGATTATGTTTTAAGGAGTTATGAAAGCCATTTTGGCGAACTTGGCGAGTATTTTATCATAGACGAAAATGATAAAAATTTACCCTTTATTTTAGAAAAACATTCTGATAATTTTGATTATATAACGATTTTTGCGAGTAACAAAAGCTATTTTTTAGTAGCTAAAATTTTATCTACTTTAAAAAACGAAAATATGGAGCTAAAAGACCAAACAATAGCTCCAGCTTCAAGCTTAGAGTATCAAAAAGACAGCTTTGTCGTGGATTTTAAAAACTCAAGCATAAATGTCATCAAAGCAATTCCTTGTGAAAAATTGCCAAATTTACTTACTCAAACACAACCAAATACTCAATCTTTTATCGTTTTAGACGAAGATCAAAGTAGTGTTATGGCACTTTTAGATCCGCTTACTTCCACTTATGATGTGGATATAAATTTGACTAAATTTACAGATTTAATCATACTTGTCAAAGCCACCACTGGTAAATTTGGGCAACTTGATGGTTTTGTTGATAGTGCAAAAAATCTTTTTGGGGCGTTCTTCTGATAGAAGTCGTTCATCCTCTCTATTCTGGGAAGCAAGTCCCCATATTGCTTG
>JAGAZK010000122.1 GCA_017940085.1 Campylobacter sp. | reverse complement strand
GCCATTTTCATGCAGTATCTCAGAAATATTTGAGCTAGTCTCTTTAGCTCTTAGAAATAAAATGTTTTTAGATTTTAGCTGTGGCAAAATCTCTTTGATAAACTCATTTCCATGACTAGAATTTGGCGTAGAAATATTGCTAAAACCAAAATCCAAACATGCATTTTTTGTAGCTTCCCCAATAGCAAAAATTTCTATATTAAAAGGCGAAATTTGATTAAATTTAAGCGAGTTTATGGAGTTTTTGGAAGTAACAATAAGAGCGTCAAATTTATTTAAATTTAGACTAAATTTATTAAATTTAATCTGCAATAAATTTAGATTTATTATGTCTGGGTCATCAAATTTAGTATTTGAACAAAGATAAATTTGCTTCATTTTAAATAAATTTGCTCAGGAAACCCTGAGCAAATTTGATTAATGCAAGTCTTTCCAGACTTTGCGTTTCCAAAGGACTGCGAATATTCCAAGTATAAAGAAATATCCCATTATCCACCAGCCAAGACTTTCTCTTTGGGCTTTTTTGCTATCGCCGACTTCTTCCATATACGCTATTACTTGATTTTGTGCTTTTTCATTTAGACCAACTCTAGGCATGGAAGTTCCCGGAAGCATTTTTTGCGTATCGTTGATGAAATTATGAAGATAATCCATACTTCTTGATCTTATATACATAGAAAGATCAGGCGGAGTTGTGCCTAGATACGCAGCTAAGCTTTGTTTGTTGCCTTGAGTATAAATTTGAGCATATTTCATATCATGACATCTTGCACAAGCACTGATAAATGCGTCTTTGTTTGACATTTCTTTAGGTGCTATACTTTTAAAATACGCTACTAAATCTGCTACTTCTTGATTCAAATCTCCACCAGCTCCAAAAAATGCAGTCATAGGGAATGGATTTGTATCGCCAAATTTGTGGCCAATTTTAAGAGCTCTAACTGGATCTTTAATAAGAGCTGCTAAGAATTTTTCATCATACAAATACCCAATATCGCTAAGATCAGGTGGATTTACGCCATAAGCTTCACTTGCTGTTTGAGCATCCATCGGCTCAGGCATACCAGCAGATTTGATACCATGACAAGCCCCGCAACCTGCTAAATTTACTAATTCTGCTCCATTTTGGGCATTGCCTTTGCTAAGATCTATGGAGTTTATTTCGCCCCAAAAAGCTTCATAATCTGCTAAATTTGAATTAGCTATTACAAATGCTCTTTGTGCATTTGTAATAGCTTCTTCATTTTGAGTTGATTTGGCTTCATTTAGAGCATTTTGCGTATTTTGCACTTCTGATTTAGCAAAATCTATATCCTCTTGAGCAAAATCAAAATTTGCAGGAGCTACATGTGGGTGCATAACTGAATGAGCATACGGCTCTACGCCCCAATACAATATCGCTGTAACGACCACTATGGTTATAAATGCTATTAAATCTCTCATTTAGATTTCCTTTCCATAATGGTAATAAATGGTAATACCACTAAAAGCAAGATAAAATATGTAATAGAAGCAAAAAATCCTATCCAAGCATTTACGCCAGTAGGTGGGAGTTTGCCCCAAATAGTGAGTATTATTAGATCAAATATAATGAGCCAAAACCACACAAAAAATGCTGGTCTTTTACTGGCTGGTGCTACTTTGTCGCTTCTGTCAAGCAAAGGCATAAGCATCAAAGAAATTGAAGCAAAACCAAATGCAGCCAAACCAATATCAGCAGCTTTTATAGGACCAACATCAAAGAAAAATCCTCTCAATACTTCGTATTGCCACAAGAAATACCACTCAGGATAAATGTGAAGTGGAGTTTTGCTAGGATTTGCTGGATCAAAATTTATTGGATCCATTGCGAAGTTGAAATTAAAGCAAACGAGCCAAATAAAGAAAATCATAAAAAACGAAACATAAACAAAGTCTTTGCTCAAAAATGCTGGCCAAAATGGAATTACTTTGCTTTCTTTTGTTTGTCCTTTTAGAAATTTTTCACTTTCTATTTCAAAATCAATTTCTTCGCCGTCTAGGTTATTGACATGAGGAATTCTCAAAGAATAAAAATGCACCATAATAAGCATAATAATCACAACTGGCAATAAACAAACATGGAGCATAAAAAATCTTGTCAAAGTCGGATCGCTTACAGCATAATCGCCTCTAATCCACTCTACCAAAGCATCGCCAATTAGCGGAATTCCGCCAAATAATTGAGTGATAACTTGTGCTGCCCAGTAGCTCATTTGTCCCCATGGAAGCATATATCCACTAAATGCTTCGGCTGAAAATACCAAAAATAAAAGCATACCGCTAAGCCAAATAATTTCACGACCTTTTTTGTATGAAGCGAAATAAATTCCGACAAAAGCATGGATATACAAAATCAAAAAGATAACCGAAGCCGCAACAGCATGTAAATGTCGCCAAAGCCAACCATATTCTACTTCTTGCATAATTGTGTAATTTACGCTGTCAAATGCTAAATTTGCATCTGGTTTGTAATACATTAAAAGCAATAATCCTGTAATAAACAAAATAGTAAATAACACAGTCAATGTAACGCCCATAGCCCAAAGGAAATTTATATTTTTTGGAATCCAATATTGAGCTGCTAAGACATTCCAAAGTTTAGTTACGCCAAAGCGTTGTTCAAACCAATCTTTAACACTAGTAGCTTTTGTAATATGTGCCATAAATCCCCCTTACGCTTTGCCGACTAGTTTTAGATATTCAGGACCTTCTTCACCAAGAACTAGCTT
>JAGAZK010000121.1 GCA_017940085.1 Campylobacter sp. | reverse complement strand
GTGGAGATTTTGTATATGCTTGAAGCTGAAAATCAAATTTCAGCTATTTCTAAAACAACAATGTCAAAAATTTACCCAGAAGATAAAACGGCAAATTTGCCAAGCGTGGGAAGTTATATCAAGCCAAATTTAGAAAAAATTGTTGAGCTAAATCCTGATTTGATAATCACCAGTTTTCACTCGGCAAATGCTGGAAATGATTTGAAAAACCTGAATTTTGCGTCTTTGGAACTTAAAGCCGATAGCATGGAACAAATTTGCCAAAATACAAAAAAACTCGGTGAAATCACAGATAAAAACGAAAAAGCAGATGAGCTTTGTGCCGATATGCAAAAGATTTTTGAAAATAAAACCGAGCTAAAAGGCAAAACCGCAATCGCCTTTTTTTCGGCAAATCCGACTATGGCATTTACTGATAAAACACTGCCAGGCGATATAATCTCAAAACTTGGTATGCAAAATTTAGCTAACTCACTTCAAGGTTCAACGCCGATAATTTCAAGTGAATTTATGCTTGAAAAAAACCCTGATTTTATCATTATGGTTGGCTTAAATTCGGACTTAGATAGCTTTTTAAAAAATAATCCTATAATGTCAAATACAAAAGCTGTTAAAAACGGCAAATTTATAGTCGTTCCTAGCACTATTTTGCGTGGAAGTCCTAGAATTGGGCAAATGATAGAGCAAATTTATAAAGAGCTTGTAAAATGAGTAAAGATATAAATTTAGCAAATTTACCAAAAGAAGTGCGAGAAAAGCTTGAAAAAAGCGGTATGGATATATCTAAAATGCCAAAAGCGATGTTAGAAAAAATTTTAAAATCCGCATCGCATGGTGGCGGAAAGGAAGTGGGAGATGAAACAAATCCTTTTAAAGAACGCATTAAAACGCACCATACGCCACGCATTTTTCCGCCAAATTCTGCTAGTGAAGATGAGCTTTTTGAAGCGTTATCAAAGCCTAGCGATGATAAAGATGGCGTGATTTATTTTCATGTTCCATTTTGCGATAATATCTGCTCGTTTTGCTCGATGAATCGCACTAAACTGCAAGATGAACTTGATAGTTATACTGAATTTTTGCTGGACGAAATCGCTAAATTTGGCAAAACTGAATATATGAAAAGCAAAAAAATCAAAAGTATTTATTTTGGCGGCGGCACACCGACAACACTAAAAGAAGGGCATTTTGAGCAAATCTTTGGCGAAATTTACAAACATTTTAGCATTGATAAGACCTGTGAAATCAGCATTGAAAGCACTTTGCATAATTTAGGCGTTCAAAAGATTAAATTCTTATCTAGTCTTGGCGTAAATCGTTTTAGCATAGGAATTCAAACTTTTAGCGATCATGGACGAAAGTTTTTAAACAGAGTTTATAACTCTAAACAAGCAATAGCGAATTTTGCGAAGTTGCGTGAGAATTTTGACGGATTTCTTTGCACGGATATAATCTATAACTATCCAAACCAAAGCTTAGATGAGGTCGAATTTGACGCTCAAAATGTGCTAAATTTGGGCGCTGATAGCACAAGTTTTTATTCTTTAATGTATTTTGACGGCTCAAAACTCTCAAAAGACGGCAAAGAATTTGAGTATGATTTAAAGCATGATAATGCACTTCACAACGAATTTGCAAAAACCCTGCTTGATAGCGGTAAATTTGAGCTTTTGGAGCTTACAAAACTTGCTAGAATAGGGCGAGATAGCTACGAATATATCCGCCATACACACAAAGGCACGGATATTTTGCCTTTGGGAAACGGAGCTGGTGGGAAAATAGCCGGATTTGGCGTCTTTGGTATGGCAGGAAAAAAAATGATAAGCAAAAATGCACCAAATCAAGCCAAATTTGAAAAACTTTGCAATCTTTTTCAATATCAAAGCTTAAATTTAAGTGAAATTGAAACCTTGCAAACTGAGATAAAAACAGAGCTTTTTGCATTTTTAAAAGAGTGTGAAAATTTGAAATTTGGCGAGTTTAAAAACGGCAAATTTGAATTAAATTTAAACGGCGTTTTTTGGGGAAATAACATAGCGGTAAAATCCGCAAATATCATTAAAAAGGAGTTCATAAAATGAGTAAAAAAATAGTGATTTATTCTTCACTTACAGGAAATACGGCAAAAGTTGCAAACGCAATCGCTGATGAGATTGGTTGCGAAAGCGTGAGTTTTAAAGATTTTAAAGGCGATTTAGGTGAGTTTGATTTTATCGGCGTTGGCTTTTTTGTAGATAAAGGCGGAGCGGACGCTAAATTTAGCAAATTTTATAAAGAAAATATCAAAAACAAAAAAATCGG
>JAGAZK010000120.1 GCA_017940085.1 Campylobacter sp. | reverse complement strand
GGCTTGATTTTTTCCTACCACCATTGTTGTCTTCTGAAGCTGAAAGATACAAAAACTCGCCCAAATTTATCAAATTTGCTAGTTTTGCAAAGCTTTCTTCATTGACTAAAGACGCTCTTAATTTAGATAAAATTCCTTCATTGCTAGTAGCGTAAAATTTATTATAAAGGTATTCGCCCACCACCAAATCCAACACCGCATCGCCTACAAATTCTAATCTTTCATTATTATATGGAGTTTGGGCGGATTTGTGAGTTAGGGCTTCTCTAAGCAATTTCTCACTAGCAAATTTATATTTTAGTATTCTTTGAAATTTTTTGAGTTTTGGATCACCTAAATCTGATTTTGGCTTTGTCATTTTATAAAACGGATCATCTCCGAGCACTTTATCGTTAAATTCGCCACTTTTGATTAAATTTTCTTTCAAATCCAAAGCCGCATCTCTAGCCATTTTATCGCATTTTTCGTTTTGCGGGTGTCCTGCGTGGGATTTGACCCAAAATGCTTCAATTGAATGCTGTTTGCTAAGAAGATAAAATTTTTTCCACAAAGTTGGATTTTTGATATTTCTAAAATCTTTTGCAACCCAACCACCAAGCCATTCATTTAGACCTTTTTGGACATATTGACTATCAGTATAAAGCTCCACTTCACAAGGCTCAGTAAGTGCAGCTAGTCCATTTATTGCAGCTAATAATTCCATTTTGTTGTTTGTAGTATCTGCTACAGCTCCGCTATCTGTTTTGATTGCTCCGTTATATTCAATCATATATGCCCAGCCGCCAATTCCGGGATTGTCTAAGCAGCTTCCATCGCTAAAAAGTCGCACTTTCTTCATCTTTTTCCTCCACTATATTTGATAAAATTTTTGCTGACCCAAGCCTAGCGCAACTTGGACAGCGATAAAAAAATAAAGGATATGTGCTTTTGCACTCCACACAAACATAACTAAAACTAAGTGTTGCTCTTAAATTTTGTTTTTTGGCCAAATCAAAGAGTTGTAAATAAAATGAATTTGAAGTTTCATTAAATTTATCAAGCAAATTTGGTTTTTGATATATAAGATCAATGCAATCTTCAAATTTAGGTAAATTTGCTTCATTTATAGGCTCATTTCTTAATAATAATTGTTCTAAATTTAATCGTTTTAATAATTCAAAATCTTTTGATAAATCATAAATTTGAGCAATTTTGTCATCAAATTTGATATTTGCATGTAGAATTTTCAAAGCTTTTAAATACGCAGCCCAAACTGCTGTATCAACGCCATGCTCTCTAAGACTAATCAAAGCCTCAAGTGCTTCATCATAAAGTCTGAGTTTTTCGTAGATTATGATTAGATAACGAAGTGCTTCTGTATTTCTTGGGCCGAGCTTCAAAGCTTCTAAAAATACTTCGCTTGATCGCTTTAAAAATCCAGCTTTTAAATAACTTTTGCCAAGTGCCGTAAAAATAAACTCTCTGTGGGATTTTTTGTTTGTATTTTTAAGAGCGATTAAATAAATATTGCTAACTTTTTCAAAATCTCCGTTTTTGCTAAATACTTGAGCTAGGGCAAAAAGAGTGTCTGTGTCTAAATTTTGCAAAATATTTTCGTGTTCGCTCGTAAAATTTGGTGTTCTTTCAAATTTGGCAATAAAATTTTTTATTTTATTTTTGTCATTTTGTTTTGATACGACCCCCCACAAAAAACTAAGTCCAACTATCAAAAATATGACCGCAAAAAATACAATCAAACCAAAAATCGGATCTCTATATTCAATGAAAAAAAAGTCCAAAGTAATCCTTATTTATCACGAGTTTGTATGGATTATAATACTTTATGATAAATTTGAGATAAATTTAGAACAAATTTAAAAAAATAAAGGGGGTCAAATTTGCTCAAATTTGAGCAAATTTGACTAAGAATTATTTAAGTTGAAGAAGAGTGTTTAGCATCTCATCGCTCGTGGTTATCGTTTTGGAATTGGCTTGATAACCGCGTTGAATGATGATTAGCTGAGTAAGAGATCTAGATAAATCCACATTGCTCATTTCTAGTGTGCTAGCATTGATTTTACCTCTTGAACCACTAGCTGCCACACCAAACACAGGCTCACCTGAGTTAGCTGTCTTGATCCATACATTTCCGCCTTGACTTTCAAGCCCTGAATTATTTGTAAATGTAGCTACAGCCACTTGAGCCAAAGCCATACTTTTACCATTTGTAAATGAACCAACTATTGTTCCGCTATTGTCAATAGCTATGTCTTTTAGAGTCCCGCCTGTGTAGCCATCTTGTGATACATTTTCAGATGTGCTTGTAGAATCATAGCTTGTAAGACCATTAAATGCTCCAAGTGTTCCTAAATTTAGAGAAATACTTTGTCCTGAAGCACTACCATTGTTTGGACTATAAGTGATAGTAGAAGGATTATAGCTTGTAATCGCTCCATCTGGTCCAAATTTAACACTACCTGCTAATACGCTTGGATAAGGAGCATTTGTATTGTGATCAATTACTCCTGGCTCTGGAACTCTGACAAGCATTGACCATTCAGAACCATTTGATTTATCAAATCTTGTTTTTCTAAATTCTACTGTCAATACATGTTTTGAGCCAAGACTATCAAAAATTTCAGTAGTCATAGTAAAACTCGCCATAGTTAGAGCACCTGAAACTTTATTTGTAGCTGAACCTGTGCTAAGTCCGCCATCAAGTGCAGCAAATGCTTTTGCTATGCCCGTATTTTCTGTAACTTGTGAAGTTGGATTTGATAATCCAGTTACTGTTATGTGCATGTTATAATCATTGTCAAATGTATCATTATTGCTTGTAGATTGCACACCTGTTATAGGATCTGGAGTATTGTCATTGTCATCGCCGTCATTTTCATTAAATGCGTCTCCAGTAGGATTTGAGATTACAAATTGACCTTGAGTATTTACTGTTACTTCTACGCCGTCATTTTTATTTCTTGATTGATAAGTAGCATTATCATAAAGATTAGGATTTATCGGATCTGCTGTTTCACCGTGTGTTGGGGCTGCTAACCAAGCTGTTCTTGCTTGATAAGCTCCAGTTGCAGGATCTAAAACCGAATCCACAATATCGCCTTGATAATTTACAAACAATCTTGCATCGTGTTGAATGGCTTCTCTTAAATCTTCAGTCGTATGGACACTTCTTGCATGGCTATCATCGTAATCATGCACAGATGAAGTTGTAGTTGAAGAATATGTGTATTGGTATGCTGTGATGATATTTGTATTAAAAATACCGCTTATTCCAGTGCTACCCATATCATAAATTTTGATATTTTTCGATTGTTCTGTTGTGCCGACATTGTTTTGGTTTGTAAGCTGGAGTTGAGAGCCGTTTATTACGGTTGCAACTATACCTGTTTTTGCTGTGTAATTATTGATAGTATTTGCCACATCTGAAACAGTATGAACTGTAGAAGAAATCTCAATACCATTTAAATTTATATGAAGTCTTGAATTATTTTGAGCTATTGGAGTAACATTATCCCCAAAAACTACTTTTGCATCTGCAAAGCTTACCCAAATACCTTGACCTTCAGATACATTTAAAGCATCACCTTTTCCATCAAACAATACTGACAAATCCACGCCTTTTTCACGCATTACTATTTGTCCATTTGCACTGACATAATATTCTGTGTGGCTTGTATCATTTTCACTTGAAGTAGTGCTCAATCCTAAAAGTTCATTGTCTTCTTTGATAGCATTACCATTTTTATCAAGCCAACCGCTATGACTATCAAGTGAATAAATCGGAGATGATAAAGTGCCAACGCTATCACCTGAGTCTAAATTTCCTTTAAAAGCAATCTCACTTGTAGCTCTTGCTGGAATACTAAGACCTGGTTGGATTACAATATTTCTCATTGGAGTTGTAGGATCGATTTTGCCAGTAGTTTCGTCTCTAAGCCAACCTTGAACTATATAGCCAGAGTTGCTAACCAAATTTCCAGCAGAATCACGCAAAAAGTCGCCATTTCTAGTATAAACATAGCTTTTTCCAGCATTATCTGAGAGAACAAAAAATCCATCTCCATCTAAAGCGATGTCTGTATTTTTGTCAGTTGTTTCTAAAGAACCTTGTTTATAAATGGTAGTAGTGGCTTCTGTCATTACACCAAGTCCCACTTGCATAGGATTTCTACCGCCTAAATCTCCATCAGGTCCTGTGGCTACTTTGGAAGTTTGGCTCATAAGATCTCCAAAAGCAGTTCTGCTGTATTTGTAACCAAAAGTATTAACATTGGCAATGTTATTACCTTCAACATCCATCGCAATTTGGTGAGCCTGTAGGCCGCTCACCCCAGACCATAATGATCTCATCATGACTTATCCTTTTTTTAAAACTTCACAGCACAAAAAGCAACAAGTGTTCCAAAAAATAATTTTTAATAAAAAAATCGCTTTTTATATTAATAATGGTCAAATTTATTCTAAATTTAAACACCAAATTTAATCAAATTTAACATTGTTTTATAGTATTTTGTCTTTGTTAATAAAAATTTAATATTTATTTTTTTATAATAATCACTAATAATTCCTACACAGGAGGTAAATTATGGAACAAGATTCTTTTTTCAAAAAGAATTGGCGTTGGATAATTCCAGTTGCCATAGGACTTATCTTGTGGGTTTTGCCGGCACCTGAGGGACTAAGTGTCAATGCATGGCATTATTTTGCTGTATTTTTAGCAGTAATCGTGGCTTTAGTATTAGAGCCTTTCCCAGGAGCTTTAATAGGCTTGATGGGCGTTGGCGTTTTGGCTTGGCTTAGAATTGGGCCTGAAGGCTCTGGAGAAAAAATAGCTGCTACTGGCAAAGCGATTAGTTGGGCACTCTCTGGCTTTTCTAATACGACAATTTGGCTGATTTTTGCTGCTTTTATGTTAGGATTAGGATATGATAAAAGCGGACTTGGACGAAGAATTGCTTTATTCATGGTCAAAAAACTAGGTAAAACAAGTCTTGGTTTGGGTTATGCCGTTAGCTTTGCAGATGGCATTTTAGCTCCATTTATTCCATCAAACTCAGCAAGAAGCGGTGGGGTTATTTATCCAATTGTCAATAATATCCCACCTATGGTAGATAGCTATCCAAATAAAAATCCACGAAGACTTGGTGCTTATTTGTATTGGGTCGCACTTGCAGCCACTTGCGTTACTTCAACTTTGTTTCTTACAGGTCTTGCACCAAATTTACTAGCTATCACAACAGCTGAAAAAGCAGGATTTGTCGGTATCAGCTGGATGGATTGGTTTAAAGTAATTGCACCTTGCGGAATTGTATTGTTTTTGATAACTCCACTTTTGGCTTATATTATTTATCCGCCAGAATCAAAAGGCTCACAAGAAGCAAGTAATTGGGCAGCTAGTGAGCTTGAAAAAATGGGCAAAATCACTATAAAAGAGTGGTTGATGCTTGGTGTTGCATTATTTTGCTTGTTGTTTTGGATATTTGGTGGCAAAATTGCAAATGCTACGACAGTTGCAGCTACTGCGATTGTAATGATGGTTTTATTTAAAATCATCACTTGGGAAGATGTTTTGACAAACAAAGCAGCTTACAATGTTTTGATTTGGTTCTCTACTTTGGTTGCACTTGCTGGAGGATTAAAAAATGTCGGCTTCTTAAACTGGGTTGGAAATATGAGCGAAGCTATGCTTGCTGGACTTTCGCCTACAGTGGCATTTATCGGCATTATTGTGCTATTTTATTTATTGCACTATTTCTTTGCAAGCACAACAGCTCATGTTTCAGCACTTTTGGCTTTGTTTATCGCAATCACAGCCAAAATTCCAGGCGTAGATGTCCAATTAGTAACTTTGTTGATGATACAAAGTTTAGGATTAATGGGTATCTTAACTCCTTATGGAACAGGACCGAGTCCGATTTGGTATGGAGCTGGATATATCAAAACAGGAGAATTCTGGAAATTAGGCTTTATTTTTGGTATGGTCTATTTGGTAGGATTTTTAGCTATTACAATTCCTTGGATAAAGATTATCGGCTTTACAATGGGATAACAATTTATGGTGGCTTTTATTTGCCACCATAAATTTACTTTAAACAATCCAAATTTTCAAATAAATTTCAAGTTAGCAAAACTAAAATAATCGCAAATTTAATGATTGATTAAATTGAGTGGCTCCGGATGCTGGATTCGAACCAGCGACCAAGCGGTTAACAGCCGCCTACTCTACCGCTGAGCTAATCCGGAACGAGTAAAAAGAGTGGGAATTATAGCTAAAACTTTTTGTTTTGTCAAGAAAATTTAGGCAAAACGCCAAATTTACTTAATTTTGTTGCTTAAATTTACAGAATTTATTAAATTTGATTAATGCTAGAATATATCATTTTAGCGACATTTTTTGCAGAGCCATGATCTAGATAAGAGCGAAGTAATTTTGAGCCTTGTAAAAAATATTCATCATCGTGATTTTGATATTCGTGGAGCAAATTTTCTACACTGACTTCATTTTGTATAAGCTCAGTATGCAAAGGATCTTTGCCAGCAAAATCAAAAATAATATTTGCTAACCCTGCATAATTTAATTTAACAAGACGCCTTGCAAGCCACACATCTATGGCTTTGGCTTTGTAGCACAACACAAACGGCACACCAATTAATGCAGCTTCAAGTGTAGCTGTGCCTGAGCAAATAAAAGCAAAATCACTTTTAACTAAAGCGTTTTGTGTGCCACAAACTACTTCAAATTTACTCACATCGCCGTAAATTTCATCAATTTTATTCATCAAATTTGATGGCACTACAAGCAATTTTTTTTCTTTGATTTTTGGTGCGAGATTTCTAAAAATAGGCATTAGTGCTTTAATCTCAGCCTCTCTAGATCCAGGCAAAAACGATACAATGCTGTTTTTAGCGGTATTTGTTTTAAACTCGCTAATTTCATCAATTAATGGGTGTCCGACAAATGTAGATCTTGAATAATATTTATTTTCAAAAGGCCAAATTGAAGCTAGATTATCGCACAAAGAATCCAAAATCTTAGCTCTTCCTTTTTTCCAAGCCCAAACTTGTGGAAGCACAAAATAACTAACTTTGCAAAATAATCTTTGTTTTTTTATAGATTTTAGAAGCGGGATATTAAAAGCTGGGCTATCTATCAAAAGCACATGATCGCAAGATTTAGCTAAATTTATCATTTTTTTAAGAGCTTTTTTGGCTTTTAAGATTAGCGGCACCACGCCAACAAATCCCATAGCAGAAAATTCACTACTTTTATAGATCGGCTTACCAAATTTAGTAAATTTCTCATCAAAAATACCGCAAATTTCAATATTTTCATCTATTTGTTGAAGTTCGTTTAAAATTTGCTCAAAATGCAAATTTGCAGAACTTTCCAAGCAAGAAACTAATAATTTCATTAAATTTTCCTTGTTTTTTTGATATTATACCACATTATAAATATCCAAAAAAGGCAAAAATTTGAAACAAATTTTAATCACAAATGACGATGGATTTGACTCAAAAGGACTTTTGGCTTTAAAAAATGCCTTAAATGATTTAGCAAAAATAATTATAGTCGCTCCGTCATCGCAAAAATCAGCTTGTTCGCACTCAATTACTCTTTCTCGTCCGCTTCGTTTGATTGAAGTAGAAAAGAATTATTTTAAATTAGATGATGCAACACCTAGTGATTGTGTTTATTTCGCACTTGAAGAGTTTTATAAAAACAAAAAACCAGATTTGATTATCAGCGGTATAAATCATGGAGCAAATTTGGGCGAAGATATTTCGTATTCTGGGACTTGCGGTGGTGCAATGGAAGGCGTGTTACAAGGCATTGCTTCAATCGCTGTGTCTTTGTATTATCAAGATGATAGCCTAAATAAATACGGCTTTGATTTGGCTTGCGAAGTGGTGCGAGATCTCGTGATTAAGATATTCAAACAAGGTTTTCCGCTTCCAAATAGAGAGTTTTTAAATTTAAATATCCCAGCAGTGCCAAAAGACAAATACAAAGGTCTAAAAATCGTGCCAATTGGCAATAGATCTTATGATACGAAAATCAAAACTGGTCTAGATCCAAGAGGCGGGAAATATTATTGGCTCGGAGAGCCAAGCGTAAAAAGCTTGAGTGATAAGAATTATGAATGCGATTTAAATGCGATTTTTGACGGATTTGCAAGTTTGACACCAATTAAACTTGATTTTAGTGCTTATGAAAGTATAGAGAAACTAAAAAATTGGAACAAATAGATAAATTTACTCGCCTAAGATGGCTTTTTGGCGATGATTTTGAAAAATTACAAAATGCAAAAGTGCTAGTTTGTGGCTGTGGTGGAGTTGGTGGGGCTTGTATAGACG
>JAGAZK010000119.1 GCA_017940085.1 Campylobacter sp. | reverse complement strand
ATGCTTCAGTATCCCAAAGAACAAATATGCCAACTTTAAAAGATAGATATTCAACTAGATTTGGTAATTATGAGCCAAATCCTGATCTAAAGGCTGAAAAAGCCACAAATTACGAAGTCGGTGCAAGTCATGAGATGGTCAAAGACACTACTGCAAAAATAGCTTTGTTTTATACAAAAACAAAAGACTATATTGACACTATCAGGGTAGGCACACTAAACAAAAATGTAAATATGGGCGAAGAAAAACAAAAAGGCGTAGAACTTAGCTTGGACTCAAAAGTGCTTGATAATCTTAGTATTTATGGCTCTTATGCGTATATTGATGCTGAGATTTTAAACACAACTGAATATTTAGTAGCTGGACTTCCAGAACATAGTGCATTTGCGTATTTGAAATACTCTCCAATTGCTATGTTGGATATAATCCCGCAATTTAGATTTGAATCCAAACGCTACGATAGCTCAGATCCACAAGACGCACAATACGCAAACAAAAAATATGTCTTAGCGGATCTCAAACTAGCCATTAGACCAATTTCTGATTTAGAATTAAGCCTGAAAGTCAATAATATCTTTGATGAAGATTATTCATACAATTATGGGTGGCCAGCTGAGGGAAGAAATTACTATGCTGGATTTAAATACAGCTTCTAGAATAAATTTCAAGCGGAGACTTTTTCCGCTTGAATAAATTTAAATCCACCAAAATTTAGATATAATTGCAAATTTAATAACAAATTTACTCTAATTGATCGGATAAATGATGAAAAAAATAATTATAAGTGCAGTTGTGCTAATAATATTTGGTGTTTGTGCGTTTTTGCTTCATAATGATGAGCTTTTGTATTCAAAAATATCTTGCAAATTTGGCTCACAAAATCATTGCGGGATTATCAACCGAGTAGGAAATACTTATTTGTTAGATAGCAAATTTGATGAAGCACAAAAACTACTTAAATTTGCTTGTGAGAGTAAATTTTATAAATCTTGTTCAAATTTGGGTTCTTTATTTATGCAAACAAAAGACAATAAACAAGCTGAATTTTATTTAAAAATGTCTTGTGATAATGGATTTATCGGTGGTTGCGATAATCTAGGTTCATTTTATATAAGTCTTAATGAATACCAAAAAGCTAAGCCTTTTTTAGAACTCTCATGCGAACAAAATATTTTTAAAAGTTGTCATAATTTGGGGTTTTTGTATCTTCAACCAAATATGAAAGATGTGCAAAAAGCCGTATCATTTTATAAAAAATCCTGCGAAAATAGATTTTATGGATCTTGCGTGGCTTTGAGTGCGATTTATGTCAAAGGTGATGGAATTGATAGAAATTTGTCTTTGGCATTAGAGTTTGCAAAAACTGCTTGTGATGGCGGTATTAAACAAATTTGTAGCAAAATAAATGGTCTAGAAAAAGCCGCCAAAGCCCTAGAATTACTCGATACTTTGTGCAAATTAGGTAGCACTGCTTCTTGCGAAAAGATGAAAGAATTTAATAAAATCCAGCTCTAATCTTTCCATACAAGAATTATTTTTTCATTGTAAATATCGGTTTTTTTAGGTGAAATTTGTTTTTCATCAAGATTGAGATTTGATATATCATATCGCTCTTTTAGATTCGTAATCTCATCTTGATATTTTTGCGTTAATTCGTCCATTTCATCTAATAAAATCTGTAAATTTTGCTCTGCAATTTTAACTTGATTTTGTTCATTTAGCATTCTATTTGCATTTTTAGCACCACTTAAAGCTCTATTTACTTTTGTGCTTGTGCTACTTCTGCCGCCTAGTAATCCGCCCAATACCGCTGAGCCAATACTTACTAGCGTATCAATTCCCCTAGCTTTGACATCGCTTTTTTCTTTTGCAACCCTTTCGTCTGCACGGCGAATTTTTTCTTCTAATCTAGCTTTTTGTGTATTAAATCTTTGCATGATTTTGTCGGTTTGTTCTTCTAAAATCTCATTTGCCTTATCGCTTAAACGCACAAAAAACTCTTCTTTGCTTTCGCCGAAATTTGAAGTTAGCCCAAATGCACTATATTGCATCATTTTTTCATTTCTGTAAATAAATTCTTTCAAATCTCGCTCATAGTTTTTAAGATTTTTTGCACTTGCGATAAAACTTGGAATTTCGCTAAATTTAAGCTCTGCTTTTGGCTTATCATTAAGATTTCGCAAAATTTCGCTTTTTGCTTCGTCCCAATTTATCTCTTTTGCGTTATACAAATCAAACAAATACCCTATTTCTTGCGTAAATTCGCTATTTTTATCACTAAATTTGACATTTGCGGTTGCATACAAATACGGACTTACTTCTTCGCCACCACTTATCTCATAGAATTCAGGAATTTCAGAGTTTATCACAGGTTTTACAGAGTTTGAAGCTGCGTGAGTTTTTGGCGAATTTTGCTCTAAATTTGCCTTTTTGTCTTTCATTAAAAGCGAAATTTGATCATTACTAAGTGGTCCTTTTAGATAACTAAGTACAAATCTCGTGCCAATCACGCTAAGTTTGTCTTCATTGATATTTTTTACCAAAAATTTGCGTTTGCCAAGATTTGATATAAGCTCGGTAATTTCGGCTTTATCTAAACTCGCATCGACGCCTGTAAGACCTGAAATCACTCTTTCTTTATCTTGTGCGGTTTGAAGTCTGCCGATAAACCATGTGCCGATATTTGAAAGCCCTTTATAATCCAAATCCACAGGGTTTTGAGTTGAAAGCACACAGCCCAAACCAAACGCTCTGGCTTGTTTTAGAAGTGTAAGCATCGGTGCTTTTGACGGCGGATTTCCATTTGGCGGGAAAAATCCGTAAATCTCGTCCATATACAAAATCGCCCTTAATGAGCTAGTTCCAGTGGTCGTTCGCATCCAGTTTATCATCTCGTTTAATAAAAGCGTTACAAAAAACATTCTCTCGCTATCATTTAAATGCGAAATCGTAAAGACATTGCATTTTGCCTTGCCGTCCTTGTCAAAAAGCATTTTGCCGATTTGCAATTTTTCGCCTTGTAGCCACTGCGAAAATGACGCACTTGCGATTAGTGCGTTTATTTTCATCGCTAAACTCATTCTTTTATCGCTTGGGAAAAACGAATTTACATCAAAAACGCCGATTTTTTCAAACGGCGGATTAGCGATTTGCGTGATAAGTTCAGCTATGCTTACATTTTTGCCGTTTTTGAAATTTGTTAAAAAAATCGTTTGAATTAGCAAACTCTCAGGTGAATTCATATCATCAATTTTAAGCCCAACAAGCGATAAAACCGCACTTGTGATAGATAAAATATAATTATTCAAAGTTTCATCATCTAAATCCCGTGGTGCTTCAAAATCACTAAGCAAACTAACGCCAAGCCCAGCACTACTTTTTGGCGTATAAATTCGCACTTCGCTACTATCTCTAAATAATTTTACCATATCTAAATCTTGATAAGAATTTTCAATCCCTTCACGCCACGAATTTGCGGTAGTCTTGGCAAATTCGCTCACACTTTGACCTTTATTTGCCGCTTCATCAGGATCTATGAAAGGCTCAAAATCACTTCCTTGCATATTAGGAAAAGAAAGAGCCAAATTTGTGAGATCTCCTTTTGGATCGATGATGATTGATGGGATATTATCAATACAAGCTTCTTCTAAAAGTGTTACGCCAAGTCCGGTTTTACCGCTACCTGTCATACCGATGATAAGAGCGTGGGTCGTTAAATCCTTATTTTTATACAAATACGGCTCGTTATTTTCCGTGCCTAGATAAAAGACTTTTAAGTTTTCTTGCAAAGTTTTCATAAATATTTCCTTTTGGAATCAAATTTAACCAAATCTTGAATAAATTTAATCAAATCCGCAAAGCAAATTTACTAAGCGGATTTGTGATGATTTAACCAATCAATGCAGAAATTTGTGTTTGTAAAACTTGTGGATTGTGAGCATTGAAAATAGCGTTTGTAACTGGATTTTGAACATTTGTATTTAATGTCTGCAAAGCTTCACTCGCGCTTTGTGCGATATTTCTTTGAATATCAGAAATATTTGCTCTTGTGGCATTTATGTTGTTTGTAAAATTTTCAATGCTATTTTGGTTATTTGGATTAAGTTCATTTAAATTTGGTGCATTTAAATTTAATGAATTGCCATTAGCGAAAATCATTGTCCCGCCAAAAACACTTTGTCCATTAAATGAAGCATTATCAATCGTATTTTGCATAGAATTCATCACATCATTAATCTCATCTTGTGAAATTTGATTATTTGATAATCTATTTGCATCATCACTCAATCTAGATAGTGCATTATCAGCGATTTGCAAAACAGCGATGTTGTTGCTCGTGGCTTCTGTTTGCTGTCTAATTTGATTGATTTGATCTCTTAGTGGATTAAATTGCACTTGATCTGTTTGTTGGGTTTGCTCGGCTTGATTTTGCGTAGTTTGAGCGACTTGATTTGTTCTGGAGTTTTGTTCTATATCTCTAGCATACAAATCATTGATATTGCTCTGATAGCTAGTATTGATTGAAATAGGCATTTTATCCTCCTTAAATTTGCTTAAATTTTAAATCCACACAGGTTAAAACTCGCTTAATTTTCATAACGAATTTTCACTGATTCTTCGTGAGCTCCTAAGCCTTCAGCATTTGCTAGACGCATACAAGCAAGACCAAGTTCATTAATAGCGACTTTATTCATAGAAATAATTGAAGTTTTTTTCATAAAATTTCCCACTCCCAAAGGAGAAAAAAACCTTGCACTTCCGCCAGTTGGCAAAGTATGATTTGGACCTGCTAAATAATCTCCAATTGCTTCAGGTGTGAAGTGTCCCAAAAACACAGCTCCAGCGTGTTTAATAAAAGGCAAATACTCATAAGCATTGTCTGTAGCGATTTCTAAGTGTTCAACCGCCAGTTCATTCATCAAATTTATGCTTTCTTCTTTATCTTTAGCGAT
>JAGAZK010000118.1 GCA_017940085.1 Campylobacter sp. | reverse complement strand
TTTGCTTCTTGATAGAGCGGATAGACTTTTTGAGCGATTTCTTTTAGGTCTTTGATCCTTGTAGCGTGAGATGGGTGAGTGCTTAAAATCTCAGGCATATTAGATCCGCCTAATTTTTCCATTTTTTCCCAAACTACCACAGCTTCATTTGGATCATACCCTGCTCTAGCCATTAATTCTGTGCCGATATGATCTGATTCTGTCTCATGAGATCTTGAAAATGGCAAAGTAATTGTGTATTGAGAGGCTAAATTTAACATATTTACGCCTAAATCGCCAAGTCCTGCTAACTCACCTACGGCTAATACCCCAAGACTTCTTAGTTGATCTTGACTTGCTTGTTCTCGGCTATGTTCTCTTAAAGCGTGAGCAATCTCATGACCCACAATAGCGGCTAATTGAGCATCACTCAAACTCAATTTCTCGATAATTCCAGTATAAACGACTATCTTACCACCTGGCATACACCACGCATTTACGGTATCTTCTGTGATAACATTTACTTGCCAATCCCAACTAGTAGCATCTTCTCTAAATGTGCCAACTTGATTTATTAGCCTATTTGCTATATTTTTAACTCTATTTGTGGTTTTGGCATCTTTATTAAGAGTGCCAGCAGTTTTGGCTGCATCGATGATTTTGGCATATTCTGTTGTAGCAGCTTCGTCCATTGTAGCTGAAGATATTAGCATCAACTGACCACGATCAGCACCTACTAATCCGCTTCCTGTAGTGCTAGCTAAACAACCAGCAAAGCAAAATGCGACAAAAACAGCAAAAATGATATTTTTTAGCATATTTTTCCTTTAAATAAATTTCGTTATTTTAGCAAATTTAAGCATTATTTTTAGCAGATTTTGGTCTAAAAGATTTGATTTTTGTTTCATCTGTGTAAATTTCGCTCGCTCCAATCAAATCCAAACAATATGGAATTGCTGGAAAAATAGGCTCTAAGCATTCTTTTATGGCTTTTGGCTGACCAGGTAAATTTATTATCAAAGACTTGCCCCTTATTCCAGCTGTTTGTCTTGATAAAATCGCAGTTGGGACATATTTGAGACTAACAGATCTCATCAATTCCCCAAATCCGGGCAAAATTTTCTCACAAATATTCTCAGTTGCTTCAGGTGCCACATCTCTCACACTCGGTCCAGTCCCACCTGTGGTAAAAACAATATCACAACCCATATCGCACATTTTTACAAGCTCAAATTCTATCAAATCAAGCTCATCTGGTATTATTTTATAAACAATCTCAAATTCACCCAAAACCCAGTCATTTAGGCATTCTTTGATAGCTTCGCCACTTTTATCTTCATAAATACCAGCACTTGCTCTATCGCTAAGAGTCAAAACACCAAATTTAGCTTTCATTTCCTTGCCTTATTAGCGAATAAATTTCGCTTTTGTTTATTGATTCGTTTTCAATTAAATATTTTTTTAGTAATAAAATTTGATTTTTTACGCCCCTGACAAATTCTTCGCTTTGGCTCAAACACTCGTCCAAAACAACCTTGACATCAAAATCATTTGCCAATAAATTTCCGTTCATTCCATTATTTATCACCAAAATCCTAGCCAAAATCCTAGCTTCTCTTAGATCATCGATTTGATTTGTGTATTGTTCGTTTTTGTAAATTTTCAAAGCCGCAAGACCTGCTAAATGCACCTTAATTCGTGCTAAAATCATAGTTTTTGATTCTAAAAATCCATCACTAGGCAAAAATCTATCTTCGAGTAAAGAAATTTTGTCAAATTCCACCCCAAACCACTCAGCAGCCAAAGCTTTTGCAGCTTTGTAGATAGCTTGGATTTCTTTTTCTTCATCATTTAAGGAGTGAATTTGTTTTTTGCCAAACAAGACTTTATTTTCAACTGCCTTAAAATCATCATTATTTAAATCAACCCTGCCTTGTCTAAGTGCATTTATAGCAGCTTCATTTACCAAAGTAGCAAGTGCAGCCCCGCTAAATCCTGTCGTGCTTCTAGCTATGAGATCTAAATCTAAATTGTGATTTTTGTTTTTTAAATAAGTCTCTAAAATCGCTCTTCTATCGTGGAGTTCTGGCAAACTCAAAAATACTCTCCTATCAAATCTCCCGCTTCTTAAAAGTGCTTCATCTATCATATCAATTTTGTTTGTAGCAGCTATCACGATAACACCACTATTATCAGTAAATCCATCCATTTCTGTGAGAAGTTGATTTAAAGTAGCTTCTCTTTCGTCATTTCTGCCCCCGCCCCTAGCTTTGCCGACTGCATCGATTTCACCGATAAAAATAATACTTGGAGCGTAAGATTTAGCTTTTGAGAACAATTCTCTTACTTTTTTTGCACCCATTCCGACATAAATTTGCACAAAACTAGCCCCACTTTGATAAAAAAACGGCACTCCGGCTTCACCAGCAACTGCTTTTGCCACCAAAGTTTTACCAACTCCAGGTGGTCCTATCATCAAAACGCCTTTTGGCATTTTTATGCCAAGTTGGAGATATTTTTTAGGATTTTTTAGAAAATCCACAATCTCCATAAGCTCGATTTTTACATCTTTTATCCCAGCAACATCTTCAAATTTGATATTTGAAATAGCAGGTATTATCTCAGCACCAGATACCATTTGGCTCAAATTTACGCTATTTGCTTGTGCTTTTTGTTTTTTGAAATAAAATGCCCCAAACCCAAGTATAACAGCACAAAAAACCACAAACCAAAACCAATCAAATTCATCTTCTTCTTTGATTTGGATAGCCACTCTTTGGGCAAGTTCATTTAAATTTATGCTATCTTTTATGACATAAAAATGCTTATTTTTGACGCTCAAAATAATTTTATCGCCTTGAATTTGTGCATTTGTGATTAAATTTGATTGCAAAAAATTATCATATTCGAGTAAATTTATTTCTTTTGGCTGATTTTTAAAAGCCACAATAAGCAACAATATACACAAAATAAGCCCAGTTAAAATCGCAATATTTTTTTTGTCCATTTTTATATTAAATTTCGGCATAGTTTTCATCAAATTTCACCTCGTATTTTTGTAAATTTACCCATTTGTTGTGTAAATTTTCATTAGTTTGTATTTTTATTTTGTTGTAATATTGATCAAATCCGCTATAAAGCCCGTCTTTACCTTTGCTTTCAACCAAAACTTCTAAATTTGATTGTTTTTGTCTAAATTTAAAATTATTGATTGAAACAATATTTTTGAGCATTTTCAACCTATCTTTTGCGATTTTTGGCTCAATTTTACCGTCTAAATTTGCTGAAATTGTATCTTTTCTAGGGCTATAAACAAAACAATGCAAATGAGTAAGAGGAAATTTTTTAAAATTTTCAACCGCTTCTTCCCAAATTTGCTCACTCTCGCCTGGGTGTCCTACTATAAAATCGCTC
>JAGAZK010000117.1 GCA_017940085.1 Campylobacter sp. | reverse complement strand
TTTTAAGCTTGGCAAAATAGAATAAATTTGCTCTTTTACTTCATTTGCAAAATTCTCATCAGTGGTTATCAAAAAACTACTTGCTAATTCATCGTGTTCGGCTTGTGAAAGCAAATCAATGGCTATGTGTTTTGGATTTGCCGAAGTATCTGCTATCACGCCTATTTCGCTTGGACCTGCTACCATATCAATATTGACATCGCCAAATACGAGTTTTTTAGCAGTTGCGACAAAAATATTTCCAGGACCTGTTATGACATCAACTTTTTTAATAGTTTTTGTGCCATAAGCCATAGCTCCGACTGCACTGGCACCGCCTACTTTGTAAGCTTCTTTGATATTTAAAATGTGCATTGCAGCTAAAAGCAAATTATTTACGCTCCCACCGATTGCTGGAGTGCAAACTACGATTTGTTTTACTCCTGCTACAATAGCTGGAATTGCGTTCATAAGAAGTGAGCTAGGATAAGCAGCTTTGCCGCCTGGAATATACAGCCCTGCTCTATCGACAGGCGTGATTTTTTGCCCTAAAACTGCACCATTTTCATCAAAATCAATCCAAGATTTTTCAAGCTGTTTTTCGTGATAAGATTTTATGCGTTTAATCGCAATATCAAGAGCCGATTTTAGCTCATCGCTAAGGGCTTCGTAAGCGTTTTTCATCTCATTTTGTGTAATAGCGAGATTGTTTTTGACTTCCCATTTGTCAAATTTAGCTATTTGCTCACTCAAGGCTTCATCGCCACGAGTTTTTATATCATCAATAATACCCATAACTATCGGCATAACTTCTTGCATATCCAAATTTGATCTATTTACAAGTTTATTAAATTCACTCGCAAAATTTGCTTGTTTTGAGTTTAAAATTTTCATGATTTTTCCTTTGGAGTGGCGATTATATCATATTTTTTCTTTTATAACGCAAAAGTTGGCTTTGCACCCCATTAAGTCCGCCTTGATGAATATACAAAATCTTGTTTTTAAAAACACTCAAATTTTCAAACACACAAATCCAACCAACTGGATCGTAAATAAGCTCAAATTTGATATTTGTTTGGGTTAGTAAATCTTGCCAAATTTGAATCAAATCCAAATTTGGTTTGGCAAAATGGTATTTTTTGGCAGTATTTAAAATATGCAAATTATTCAAATTTGAAATATCGCAAAACTCGCTGATTTGCTTTTTTAAGTATTTTTCATCTCCTACGCAAGGAGTTGTAAATATATCGCAATTTGGCAAATTTTTTGCCAAAAACGCAGCACTAACTCCAGTCCCACTTGGCAAAAAAACATCAAATTTAATATTATTTTGCTCCATAAAATCACTAATTTGCTTAGCTTGAGATTTAAATCCCATCTCAGCTTCTCTCATCGCCACGCCCTCAGGTATCAACAAATCCAAATTTGTAGCTAAATTTTTAGCAAACTCAGCTCTATTTTTATGGAATAAAATTTTTGCTCCATTTTGCAAGGCAAATGCGTAATTTCCGTGTGGATTTTGGCATAAAAAATCACTAATATGATCAGTGATATAAACAAATTCAAGATTTTTTATTTTCGCAAATACACTCAAAGACGCCATTGCGTTTGATTGAGATGAGCCATAAGAAATAATTCGTTTAAATTTATTTAAATTTGTATCTAAAAAATATGCGAGTTTTCTTGCTTTGTTACCATTAAACTCGCCACCTATCAAATCATCTCGCAAAATCCAAAAATCGTGATTTTTAAAGCAAATTTGTTCAAAGAAATTTATTGTTTTTGCTCCAAAATTGTAGAAATATCATTAAATATTTTTTTATAACCAATATCAAATCCAAGCTCCATTTGGACTAAATTTGGATTATTATTTGTGCTTTTTGGAATGACTGAGAGATATTTTGTAATCCTTGTATCAGTGTAAAAAGAATTGATAAATTTGCTGATTTCTAAAACTCTTTTGTTTGCAAGTTCTAT
>JAGAZK010000116.1 GCA_017940085.1 Campylobacter sp. | reverse complement strand
GGTGAATATTGATTTAGATGTTCGTAAGCTACTTCTATATTATCATCGGTATAAGTGCGAACCTTTTCTACCAATTCGTAAAGCTCTTCATCATCTAGATTATCAAAATTTTCACAAGACTCTAGACTTTCTTGTATGATTGCTTCTAATTCAATTTCATCGTAACTCAAATTTGAACTCCCGTGTTAAAATGGCGGAATAATATCTAAATAATCTTAATACTTGCTTACAAATCCCCAAAAAACAATACCAAATAAGTTGATTTTAAGCCCAAAAATGAAATAATCAGTATTTTACAAGGATTATAAATGAATAAATTTGAGCTTTTAGAAAAAGCTTTGCCACATTTAAGCTTAGTTCATAGCACTGCTGGACGCCTTAGAGTGCGAATTTCCCCACAAATCGAGCAAATATCAAACAAATTTAATCCAAGCCAAATTCAAAATCAAATTTTGCAAATAAAAGGCGTAAAAGAAATAAAATTTAATAAAATTATCGGTTCAGTTACAATTAATTATGATTATTCTATAATTCCTGAAGATTTTTGGTTAGATTTGTTACAAGGCAAAAACCTATCCAAACACCTTAAAAACATTAAAGGATAGCAATGTATGATTTATCAAAAAGTAGTCATTTTGATATTTTATGCCTAGCTTATAATTATGAAAAATTTGGTCTAAATTTATACTCTAAATTTGATCAAAACGATGTATTTAAAGGTATTTGTGATATTAGATCAAAAGGAATTGAATTAATATCGCAATTAGCCACAAATTACAATTACAAACTAAAACGCAAGAAAATATCGCTAAATTTGGATTTCCCAGAGCAAATAGATCAAGCTATTTATTTTGAAGAGCAAATAAATTTATTCTACCAAAATGCTACTGATTTTGTGGATTTAGAAACTAGAGATTTGTTTTTTAGGCTTTGGGCGACTTCAAATAATGAATATTTAAAAACGCTAAATTTAATTAAAAATCAATCAAATTTGCAAAATATGAGTTCAAATTTCGAAGATTTTATAAAATTTGCCAAAAATTTACAAAACAACAAATTTGACAAAGATTCAATAAATAAAATAATAAATTCTCAAGAATTTTCTTTGTTTTCTGGGATTGCGGTTGGAGGATTAATATCGGCTGCTATCAAAGAATACTTAGAAAAAAATAATTAAAGGAGTTTAAGATGGCACTTCCATTTTTAGCAGGTTTAGCAGTAGGTGGATTGGCAGTTTATGCACTAAACAATAAATCAGAGCTTAAAAAACAAGCTTCAAATTTATTCAAAACTGGCAAAGAAGCTGTTTTGGATATTTCGTCAAAAACAATCAAAACAAAAAGACGAGCAAAAGCAACTCCAGCTAAAAAACCGACCAAACCAAAAACTACAGCCAAACCAAGAGCCAAAAATCAAACCAGTGGTCAAGCTAAATGAATAAAATAGCAAATTTTTCTACCCAAAGACTGCCGGGTGATAATTTTCTAAGTGGTGCTTTGCTTGGTTTAATGGTCTCAGGAAGCACAAATTTAAACGCTTTTGAAAGCAACCAAAAAACCAAGCAAGAAGCTATAAAAGACACAATCAAATTTAGTCTCCAAACAGCTATTGCTACAGGCTTTGCTGTCAAAACAGCAAACAACATAGTTAGCAAAAATTATTCATCGGCTCTGCTAAATTTAGCTGTTGGAGCTAGTTTGATATATCTAACACAAAAAATTTAAAGGAATAAAATGCAAAATCCATATATCGATAACAACACCCAAAACAATAATTCTGTTTTTTCCAAACTAGAACAAAATATCAATGATTTGCCGTTTGTGCCAGAAAATTTCAATGCTGCTCGTTTTATTAGTGGCGTGATTATAGGTGCAGGAATTGCGTATTTGCTCACAAATGAAAAAGCACAAAAAGCAGTTTTAAAAAGCATTGCTAAGGCTGGGGATTTGCTAGAATGCGGTTTTGAAGAGCTAAAAGAAAGATTTGAAGACGCAAAAGCCGAAATAAATGCCCAAAAATAGCCAAATAAAAATAATTTCTCAAATCGGAAATAGAGTTCGTCTTTGGTGGGATTTGCTAAATCCTGGCATAGATACTCAGTTTTTAGAAGCTGAGATTTTGGATTTTAAAGAAATAAATAGTGCTAGGGTTAATAAATACGCTAAAAGCATTATTATATTGCATAGTGGCAATATAAACAAAATAATATCTAAAATCAAAAAAATCACCCCAAAAAAATTAAATAATAAAAAATATCACCCCTCAAAAGCCCAAATTTACAGCTCTTTGATAGCAAATTTGATTAGCTATATGAGCACAAACAACAAATTTAATGCCACAATTAGCATTTTAAGTGCTAAAAATTTATTAATTGATGGACTAAAAGATTTCGTTAAAGTCGGTCTAAATAGCCATACTTTAGAAGCATTGGCAGTTGCTGTGAGTATTCTTAGGCGAGATTTTTCTGCAGCTAATGGAACAAATTTGCTCCTTAGTATTGGGGAATATATGGAGCAAAGCACTATTTATAAAAGCGATGAATTATTAAAAGAATTAGCAATTATCGGCGATAGCGAAACTTGGGTAGAAACTATCAATGAAAATGGTGAAAAAGAACTCAAAAAAGTATCAATCAAAGATGTCAAAACTGGTGATATAGTAGTAGCAAGCAATGGCGAAAGTATCGCGATAGACGGATATGTAATAAGTGGCGTAGCAAGTGTCAATCAAGTAAGCCTTACTGGCGAAGCAGAACCAGTCAAAAAAGAAAGAGGCGATCATGTTATGAGTGGGACAATAGTCCAAAGTGGTCAAATCAAAATACAAGCCCAAAATGTCGGCAACGACACTATAACAAGCAGGATAAAAGCATATATCCAAACTAGCCTAAACGAAAAATCACAAATTGGATTAAAAGCGAGTAAATTAGCCGATAAGCTCGTCCCAATCACACTCGGACTTGCTATTTTTAGCTATTTTCTAAACCGCAATATGACTTCTGTGGCTTCTGTTTTGCAAGCTGATTATTCTTGTGCTTTAAAACTAGCCACTCCAGTAGCTTTTAAAACTGCTATTGCCAGAGCTGGACGAAATGGTATTATGATAAAAGGTGCAAAAGCTATCGAAGCTCTTGCAAACGCCGATACTTTCGTATTTGACAAAACAGGAACTCTTACAAAAGGCGTTCTTAGCGTAAGTCAAATTTATAGTTTTAGCGATCAAATCAACACAACAGAGCTTTTAAATTTAGCCGCAAGTGCCGAAGAGCATTATTTTCACCCAGTTGCTGAGGCTATTGTCAAAGCAGCTAAACAAAGAGGATTTAAACATATTCATCATGATGATGTAGAATTTATAGTAGCACATGGTGTCAAAACGACCATGAAAGGCAAAGAATTAATAATGGGTTCAAGACATTTTCTTTGCGATGACGAAAAAATAGATTTTTCTCCATACGAAAACAAAATCCAACAAATATTAAATAGCGGATACGCCCTACTTTATGTGGCTTATGATAAAAAATTAATCGGAGTAATTGCTCTTAGAGACGATCTTAGAGACAATGCCAAAGAATGTATCAAATCTCTTAAACAAAATGGCGTAAAACAAATAATTATGCTCACAGGCGATACTCAAGCAAAAGCCACTCAAGTAGCCAAAGAGCTTGGTATAGATAAATTTTACGCCCAGTGTCTGCCTACAAACAAAGCCCAAATCATAGAAGAATTGAGCAAAAAAAATAAAAAAATCGCTTTTGTAGGCGATGGTATTAACGATGCTCCAAGTTTAGTCAAAGCAAGTGTAGGCATAAGTATGAGCAAAGGTGCTGATATTGCTAAATTTAGTGCCGATATAAGTCTGCTAAAGACGATATTTGTGCAGTTAGCGAAGCCAAAATCATCGCAAATCACACTCTAAATAAAGTCAATACAAATTTCAAAGCCGCAGTTTATATAAATAGCACGATTTTAATCTTAGCAGCCCTAAACAAGCTAAGCCCACTCAAAACCGCATTTTTACACAACGGCACCACAATCGGGCTTCTTTTAAATGCTTTAAATAATCAAATTTCAAGGAAATAAATATGAAAGCAGATTTATTAGATATTAAATTTCAAAGAAAAGCCACCAAAATCGCACTTGGGACTAGTGTGGCAGTTTTGGCTCTAACTTCACTAAATATGAAATCAAATTTATCCAAAAAACTTCACATAATCGCTGGAGCTTCTCTTGTAGGACTTAGTATTTGGCACCATATGCTTTATAATGACAAGGCCGAAAAATTATTAAAAAATCTCTCAAATAAAAAAGTTAAAGCAAATTAAATTTGATTAAATTTAATCAAATTTTTACAAATTTACACCAATTTAATAAATTTAATCATAAAATACAACAAAATGTAATGAAATTTATTTTTGTTTTTTTTTTTTTTTTGTATAATCATAAAAATTTAATCTCAAATTTAGGAGTAAGCAAATGCA
The DNA here is from genome assembly GCA_017940085.1 of Campylobacter sp. Lineage (GTDB taxonomy): Bacteria > Campylobacterota > Campylobacteria > Campylobacterales > Campylobacteraceae > Campylobacter. The sequence goes on along the minus strand of JAGAZK010000116.1, from coordinate 1,078 downwards.
AAAAATATGGTTTAAAATCGTATCAAAATTAGCAATAGTCTTAATTTTTGGCTTTTGTGTAGTTTCTAGTTTGATTTACAATCAAAACCACAACGATATGGTTAAATTGTATAAAGTTGGAGTAGAAAATACATTAAATCCAGCTTTTTTGTATGTTAGAGAATACGCCAAAACTAGGCTTGATAGCATAGATGAAGTGGCTTTAAATATGGCAAATGCCGGTATAGACGACTATACAGCTACAGCTAGTTTGAAATCAGCCTTTCCTTATACTCCATTTGATGCTCTTTATATTGGCTACGCAGATGACGGCAGACTTATCAAAACTGATGATATTTCTAAAAACAATCCTTACACTCTAAATATGCCAAACAATAAATTTGACTCACGAACCAGAGCTTGGTTTAGCGGGGCTGCAAATACAGGCCAACACGGCATTTCTACACCTTATATTGATATTACAACCAAAAATTTGCAAATCAGCTTTTATAGCCCTATTAAAGTAGGCGGAAAAATCGCCGCAGTTGTCAGCTCAAATGTATTTTTAACCACTTTTCAAAAAGATATAAGCGATTTAAAATCGCCTGATTCTAATATTTTTATTATAGATTCTTATGGCAATACCATAGCCCACACTGATGAGCAATTCATTATGAGCGAAGATGAAGCTTACAACAAAACCATAGCTGGTCTCCGCCAAGCTGTAAAAAATGGCAAAAAAGAAAATGAATATAAAATCGGCTCAAATGAATACGACGCATTTTGTTTGATAGATGAATATTCTGATTGGACAGTTTGCCAAACATCGCTAAAATCAGTTATATCAGATAAAACAAGTCAGAGTCTAATTATGCAAGCAATTTTATCAATAATTTTTATGAGCGTTATTATTATTGCTTTAATATATTTTGTCAAACGAGAACTCAGACCTATAGATATTTTAAGCACAGGTCTAGTCAAATTCTTCTCCTACCTAAACTACGAAACAAAAGAACCGCCTGTAATAGTAGTAAATTCAAAAGATGAGCTTGGTATGGCTGCTGAGATGATAAATGCAAATATCTCTAAAACCAAAGCC
>JAGAZK010000115.1 GCA_017940085.1 Campylobacter sp. | reverse complement strand
GGACCAAAACCTGATGCCTTACCGCTTGGCGATACCCCAAAATTAAAAAAGGATTGTATTATATATTTTTTTGCTTGTTTGTCAAGAAAATTTACCCATAAAACCATTAAATTTGCAAGTGCTATATTGCAAAATAAATTATAAAAACCAAATTTAATAACTTGCCAAATTTAATATCAAATTTAATCAGCCAGTATTAAAATCCATTTATATCCAAAAACAACTTTGGCAAATTTAACTCAAATTTGCCAAAATTTGTATATTTTTATAAAGAGATTGCTTTAAAATTTATACTCCACACCCAAATTTGCTCCCACGCCTTGCTCTTTGCCAAGATAGCCCTTGACGCCGATACTTAAATTTAGGTTTTGGCTTTGGGCTATTTTACATCCGGCATCAAGTCCGAAATAAGCACCATTTAACGCAGGACTTGGAATATCAGCTGTAAAGATACCGCCATACGCGTTTGATGATAATTTTCCTTTGCTTTCTCCGCCAAATTTATAATTTACGCTAGCTCCAACATAGACTTTGGTTTTATCATCAAGTGCGATGTTGTCTTTGGCTCCAAGTGAAATTTGATGAGAATTTACTGCATCAATTTCTACACTTAAGCCGTTTCCTATGTTTTCTTCATTGCTATTTGTGTGAGCAAAGAAATATGCTGTATAAATATCAAGAGTGTTTGATGAGCTTAAATTTACAAGCTTACCGCCGCCTAAATTTAGACCATAATAAAGGTTTGAGAGATCAAATTTATATTCTATTGCGTTAATTTCGTCTTCGTATTTATTCATAGCTTGACCGATTCTAGCTCCAATAATTCCATAAAAATCATTTTTAAACATTTTTTTACCAAATGCTCCGATACCAAAAAATTTAGCATCGCCTTTGTTGGTAAAGCCGTTGTCGAGTTCGCTTTTGTATTTTGAAGCACCAAATTCTAAAAATACTCCACCTAAAAAGTCTCCGCTCCAACCAAATTCAAAATCTTTTGCCACTCCGGCATTGATTGAGACTGCTTTTTGGTCGATTGATGAGCCGGTTTTATATTTTTTGGTGCCAACTCCAGCAAATGCAAATGAACTCAAATCTATACCAGTGGCTAAATTTGCGGCTACTAAATTTGAAATATTATCCATATTTTCACTAAGCAAATTTGCACTCTCGCTTATCATTATACTTTGGCTGAGTTTGGATTCGAGAAAAGATTTGGCTGCTTCATCGACTTTGATATTAGCCGAAGCGAAGATATTTTTGGTGAAATTTAGATCTAAGATTTTCATATTGCTAGAAATACTGAAAAAATCGCCACTTACATTACTTACACTAACAATACCATTATTGATTTGTAAAGTAGCTGATTTGGGAGTAGTTAGGTTGTTATTTGATTGGATGAGATGAATTATGTCTCCATTGTTTAACAAAGTCGTGTTATTTATATGAACGATTATGTTTGAATTAGTTAAATCAGTATTAGCGTAATTGTTTAAATTTAAAATTGTGCCATTAGCTGCGATACTATCAAATAAATAAAAATTAATAAATTCGAAATTCTCAATATTTCCAATATTCATCGAAGATATTCCTCGGCGAGTTGTGTCTATATTTAGTGTGTTGCCAGTATGGGTACTCCCGCCAGTAATCATATTAGTTACAGACCCGCCAAATATATTTACAGTATTAAACTCACCTTTATGGCGAATATTTTCTACTGTTCCACGATATATCTCTACTGTGTTGTTTGAAACT
>JAGAZK010000114.1 GCA_017940085.1 Campylobacter sp. | reverse complement strand
GAAGGGTCGAAAGCATAACGCCAAAATCTCTACCTCTTTGTCTGGCTGGTGATTTTAGCAGTCTATCCACATTTTCAAAAAGACAAAATGGTGGTTTTTTTGCGATTATAACATCTCTTATTTGCCACCAAAGCACACCTTTTTGTCCTTCTAAGCCCTTAGAATTTGGAAGCGAATTTGCTACCGAATAATCCTGACACGGAAAACCACCGACTAAAAGCGTGTGATCTGGTATAGTTTTTTTATCTACTTCTGCAATGTCTTTGTTTGTGTGAAATTCGCCGTTTTCATCGGCAAAATTACCAAAATGTTTTACATAGCATTCATGTGCCCATTGTTTTGTTTTATTTGGTTCCCATTGCGAAAACCATACGGTTTGCCAACCACTTTGCAACCTTGAAAAACCAAGCCCAAAACCACCGACACCGGCAAATAACTCACACATAGTTTTTTGCATATTTCTAGTTTGCTTTCAAGATTAAAAATTCTACGCAAATTTTGCAAAATTGTTCTTTTGTAATGAAACAACTAACCATTTCAACTCCAAATTTCAAGCATTTACGCCAATTTTTCTTTAATCAAATCCAAAATTTTATCCACGCTAACGCTTTGTTTTTCTAGGTTTTTGCGCTCGATAAACTCTACTTCGCCGTTAGCTAGGCCTTTGCCGACTAGCAGGGCGTATGGAAAGCCCATAAGCTCGTAATCGTTCATCTTAACGCCAAATCGCTCATTTCTATCATCAAGCAGGGCATTAATGCCTAAATTTTGGCATTTCTCGTAAAGTTCGGTCGCAAAATTAACGATATTTTCATCTTTTGCATTTGAAATGATGATTTCTAGCGCAAAAGGCGATAGCTCTTTCGACCATACGCAACCCTTCTCATCGTGGCTAGACTCGACTGCGACTGCGACTAGACGGCTCACGCCGATACCATAACAACCCATATAAAACGGCACACTCTTGCCGTTTTCGTCTAAAAATTTCGCCCCCATAGGGTCCGAATATCTCTGTCCTAGCTGGAAAATGTGTCCTACTTCAATGCCCTTTGTAACGCGTAGTTCGCCCCCACAGCACGGGCATTTATCCCCAGCTTTGACCTCGGTTAAGTCTTTGAAGCGAGTTTTGTTAAAATTCGTAACCGCACAACCGATTAAATGGTAGTTTTCTTCGTTTGCCCCAGCTATCATTTCGCGCTCGTTTTCGAGCTCAGCGTCTATGTAAAAATCCATATCCCTTGGCAGTCCAAATGGCCCGCAAAATCCAGGCACAAGCCCAGCTCCCCTAACTTCGCTCTCATCTGCGTCGATTAGTTCTAGCGCGCCACAAGCGTTTTGCGCCTTTGTCTCTTGTAAATCATCATCGCCTCGCACAAAGAAAACCACGATTTTTGCGCTATCTTCGTAGATTGCCTTTTTCATCACGGCTTTGATTGTAAAAAATTTATCCACTTTGAAAAATCCAGCCACGCTCTCGATTGTTTTAGTCCCTGGCGTGTGAAATTTCATCATACCATCGGTCTCTGGCGCTTCGCAAGGGGCTGTGCGTTTAGCGCGGTGCGCTGCTTCGATATTAGCAGCATAAGAGCAGTTTTCGCAGACTAAAATATCGTCCTCGCCGTTATCCGCTAAAACCATAAATTCCTTGCTTCCGCTTCCGCCGATTGCGCCACTATCGGCTTCGACGGCACGGAAATTTAGCCCAAGACGGGTGAAAATTTTGGTGTAAGTTTGCTCCATGAGATCAAATTCGCGCTTCAAATCAGCCTCATTTGCGTGGAAACTATATCCGTCTTTCATAGTAAATTCGCGCCCACGAAGTAACCCAAAGCGCGGTCTAGCTTCATCTCTAAATTTGGTGTTTATTTGGTAGATATGAAGCGGGAGTTGCTTGTAGCTGGTGATTTTATTGGCTACCAT
>JAGAZK010000113.1 GCA_017940085.1 Campylobacter sp. | reverse complement strand
GGAGCAGCTGCGGCAAATTTCCAAGAAGAATTCCAAGTTGTAGCTAAAAAAGAAGGCTTTATTAGATATTATAATCTTGAAGTTGATGAAAATAATTTCGTTGTCAATCGCCGAAATGCAGCTATTTTGCTAGTTGAACCAAAAGTCAAAGCTCCGTTTGACGGCGTAGTTGATGTAGAAATCACTCACGAAGATGTAAGCGTAATCGTCAAAGGCAAAAATGATGAGTTTAAATACACATTTAGAAAGCGAAATTTAGCCAAATCAAACGAACTTGCTGGAGTTAGCGGTATGGTTGAGGGCAAATATTATTTACCATACCAAAAAGGTGCAAAAGTCAAAGAAAACGAAAGTATAGTTGAGATGATTAAAGAAGATTGGAGTATTCCTAATCGTATTCCTTTTGCTAGTGAGATCAAAGTCCAAGATGGCGATCCAGTAACCCAAAATATCAAAGCTGGTGCTGAGGGTGTGCTTAAATTTTATATTCTCAAAGGCGATTATTTAGAAAGAATCAAAAATATCAAAAAAGGCTATGTTGTAGAAGAAAAAGGTCTATTTGTCGTGATCGCAGATGAAGATGATAGAGAAGCTGCTCGTCATTATATTCCACGCCAAAGTGTGATTCAATTTGATGATAGCAAAAAAGTCAAAGACAATAGCATAATTGCCAAACCAAAAACTGATGAAAAGCTTGTGATTGCCGAGTGGGATCCGCACTCTACTGCATTTAGAGCTAGCGAAGCAGGTAAGGTCAAATTTGAATACATTTCTACAGAAGATTATGAAATTATTCCAAAAGATCTCAAATCAAAAGATGCTAGAGCCGCACTTATTAGAGATCTTGGAGACGGATTTACAAATACCAAAATCAGAATCTCAAAAAATGCCGAGATTAAATCAGATAGCGGTAGTGATGATGGCAAAATTGTAATGCTTTCAAGCACATTAGTTAGAGCTTTGCAACAAATCGACAACAAAAAAGACAAAGATTTTAGAGCTCAAGCCAATATCATTATCACAAGTGGTGGCAAAAGCGTAAAATATCCAGTAGAAAAAGATGATATTATCGCTGTCAAAGACGGACAAGAGATCAAAAAAGGTGAGATTATTTTCAGTCGTCCAAAAGCGGTCGCTACTTCTAAGGATATTACCGCAGGTCTGCCAAAAGTATCAGAGTTATTTGAAGCAAGAAAACCAAAAGATATTGCTTATATCGCTGAAATTGACGGCATTATCGAGATAGATAATCGTCTTAAATCCAAAACTCGTATTTCTATCATAGCAGATGACGGCACGAGCATTGATTACACGATAGACAAAGCTAGACAAATTCTAGTAAGAGAAGGCGAGTTTGTCCATGTCGGCGAGAGACTAACAGACGGAGTTATTAGTAGCCACGATATGCTCAGAATTCTTGGCGAAAAAGAACTTCATGCTTATCTAATCAAAGGTATTCAAGAAGTATATCGCTCAGAAGGCGTTGTGATCAATGACAAACACATTGAAATCATCATTTCTCAAATGCTTCGTCAAGTCAAAATCGTAGATAGCGGAAATACTCATTTTATCGTGGGCGATATGGTAAGTCGCCAAAAATTTAGAGAAGAAAACGAAAAAATACTCAAATTTGGTGGCGAACCAGCTTTGGCTGAACCAGCACTTCTTGGAGTTACAAGAGCAGCTATTGGAAGTGATAGCGTGATTTCTGCAGCTTCATTCCAAGAAACTACAAAAGTTCTCACAGAAGCTAGTATCGCAGCCAAAAAAGACTATCTAGAAGATCTCAAAGAAAATGTAATTTTGGGTCGTATGATACCAGTAGGCACAGGTCTTTATAAAGACAAAGAGATTAGACTTAAGATAGAAGAATAAATGCACGGGGATTTTCCCGTGCAACTAAAATCAAATTTGATTAAATTTGATTGCCAATAATAAATTTAAAGCACGGGGATTTTCCCGCCTAATTCCCACAATATTTTCCCCATTTAGTAAATTTTTAATAATTATTGCGGTTATAACGCACAAATTTATTTATAATTACTAAAATTTGATGATTAAATTTAGTCCAAAAGTGCTAAATTTAATACACTTATTTTTTAAATACACGGCTAAATTTAATCAAATTTAGTGTTTTTATATTTTAAATATCTAAATATGCAGCGAAATTAATTAAATTTGTTTATTAAATTTTGACTATTAAGTTTAAATTTAATTAAATTTTGGCTAATAATCTTAATAAATTTAACTAAATTTGCTTTGTAATTATAAATAAATTTAAAAAAACAAAAGTAAATTTATAAAACACCAAATAAATTTTTTAAGATTTCTGCTTTAAATTTAGTCTCAAAAATAGATAAATTTACAAAATCTCGCTTTAAATTTTAAAAAATTTCATAAATTTTTTAAAATTTAATCATTGCTTAGTATTATAGCTCACACCATATTTTTAAACAAATTTATAACGAATTGTTATCAAAAAATTAATTTTTTTTTAAGCAAATCTTAAGTTTTTTTTTTTTTATAATTGCGAAAATTTATTACATTTTTTAATTTTTTCAATAAAGGATAATTATATGGACACGAAACTGTTTGGCAAGATAGTGCTGTCTTGCGTGTGTGCCACACAAGTTGCCTTCGGGGCCCAGTGTAATGAAGGTATTGATTACACTACATTTAAAGTACATTTGATGCTAAAAGAAAAAGCTGCTAGCAATTCAAATCCAGAAAATGGTGGTGCTAGAGTTTATTACAAACCAGTCAATGCTCAAACAATTGGAGAAGATTTATTTAATCAAATAATTACTTTTCCGTATTTTAGCTATGGTGAAAGATACTGGGGAAACAAAAGAGAAATAGGTTATTTTAATGGCACTGTTCATACAGACGGTATGACAGCAGGATTTACTTCTAAAAATCAATTACAAAATAAAATGAATCCAGTTAGTTATAAAATTGACTTAAATCAATTAAGCGGGAAATCTAATCAACTTGGCGAAGCTACTTGGGAAAATGGGTTTTATTTAGCTCCTTCTGCTCTTTTTAATACAGGCACAAAAATGGCTATAAATTTAGTGTTTGATAATGTAAATAACTATTGTAGTGATGCAAGCGGATCGTGCAAACTCAAAGTATATATACCAAAAATGTATGCTTATGATTATTCTAAATATGACGGCAAAGTAATGAATTGGCTTTGTTTTTCTAAAGGTGCCAAAAACGCTATTTCAAATGCTAAATTTACAGCTAGCCTAGAGCCTACTACAGATCCAAACGATGCTTGTTCGCACCAAAAAAGAAGCTCACAAAGCTTACACAATGATTATGCGATGTTTGAATTGCAATTCAATAAAAGTGCAAGTTCGGCTACTTATGCTTTTGTATTTGAGTCAAATACAGCAAACGGAACTATGGCTTCACCAAAAGAATTAATTGAAGATAAAAATGCAGCTTGTGGATATGTAGAAGATCCTAGCCCGACTCCACCGCCACCAGAAGCAGTAATACAAAAAATAAGATTAAATTTTGGAGATAAGATTATTGAGAGATTGTCTTATGATTTTGTGGCGTTTTATCAATATCAACAATATGGTAGAGAAAATTTTAATTTCGTATTTGCTAACAACAACAGACCAGTGAGCATTTCTTTTAAAGACAAAAAAGGCAAAGATGTCGCTTGGAGTGGAAAAATAGCTTGGAGTGCCCATGTATTTGATCCAAGATATGGCAAATGTCCGCAATCAGACTTTATCACCGATGAGTTTGATTCACGCAAAGCTGGAACTAGCACAATGGATCTTAGAAATAGCAATGTCAGAAAAGTCATATCGGCTTTGGTCGGCAGAGATCTTCACAATGTAAATAACATAACAGCAGCTCTTGCATTTGGAGCTGCTGT
>JAGAZK010000112.1 GCA_017940085.1 Campylobacter sp. | reverse complement strand
TCGCTTTCTATGGGTGTTTGCACGGTCGCTACTTATGCAGCGAGTTTGCCTGATGGCACAAATTTAATCAAATCCACATTTTCAATCATAGGAATTAATATTTTAATCGGTATTATGATGGGATTAGTTGTATTTTCGTTTATACCGATTATAGAAGGACAACCAGCGGCTGAAGGAGCTGGGCTAATTTTTGTCTCACTTGCTTCGCTTTTTGCTCAAATGGGTATTGTCGGAAATATTTTAGCAATTATGTTTTTTATATCATTATTGTTTGCTGGAATTACAAGTGCTGTTTCTATGATAGAGCCTTTTGCACTATATCTTATCAATCACTTTCATTTCTCACGCAAAAAAGCTATAAGCTACATAGGTGTAGTAATTTACATTTTAAGTCTTGTTTGCATATTTTCATACTATGGCGAGACGAGTGAGATTTTCAGCATTTCAGCTGGAGCTATAGGCAATGAAAAACAAATAGCGTTTTTTGATGTGCTAGATTTCCTTACTTCAAATATCTTGATGCCTTTAGGTGCGATTACATTTAGTATTTTTGTAGGCTGGATTATCAAAAAAGAAGGAGTTTATATATTGTTTTCTGATTTTATGAACAAAACTTGGTTTGAAATTTGGTATTTTGCTTTGAAATTTATCGTTCCTGTCGCTATTGTAGTGATAGGCTTTTACCAACTTGCTAGTAAATTTTGATAAAGGAAAAAAATGGCTAAAAAATTTATTGATGTAATGGATACCACATTTAGAGATGGTTTCCAATCTGTGTTTGGTGCAAGAGTTTTGATGGACGACTTCTTACCTGCTGTAGCTGCTGCAAAAGAAGCTGGGATCAATCACTTTGAGTTTGGTGGAGGAGCTAGATTCCAAAGCTTGTATTTTTATCTAAATGAAGATGCATTTGAAATGATGGATAAATTTAGACAAATCGTAGGCGATGGGGCAAATTTGCAAACTTTAAGTAGAGGTGTAAATACCGTTACTTTAGATACTGGAAGTAGAGAAATCGTGGATCTTCACGCAAAACTTTTCAAAAAACACGGCACTACGACTATTAGAAATTTTGACGCATTAAATGATGTAGAAAATCTAAGATATAGTGGAGAAAGAATTACCGCTCATGGTGCAAAACACGAAATAGTAATCACTATGATGGATTTGCCACCGGGTTGCACAGGAGCTCACGATACTGCATTTTATGAAAAAACTTTGCGTGAGATTTTAAAAAGTGGGATTCCATTTGATAGTCTTTGTTTTAAAGATGCAAGCGGCACAAGCAATCCAGAAAAAGTATATCAAACCATAAAAATGGCTAGAAAATTACTAGGTGATAAAACTCATATCAGACTTCATACTCACGAAACTGCTGGAGTTAGCGTAGCTTGTTATTTAGCTGCACTTGAAGCTGGAGCTGATGGAATAGATTTAGCAGCTTATCCAGTAAGTGGTGGCACAAGCCAACCTGATATTCTCACAATGCTACACGCTGTTAAAGGTAAAAATTATGATCTTGGCGGACTTGATGTAGAAAGAGTTTTAAAATACGAAGAAGTTCTTCATGATTGTTTGAAAGACTATTTTATGCCACCTGAAGCTATAGAAGTAAGTCCGCTAATCCCATTTTCGCCAATGCCTGGTGGAGCACTTACAGCCAATACTCAAATGATGAGAGACAACAATATTTTAGATAAATTTCCAGCAGTTATCAAAGCTATGAGAGAAGTCGTAGAAAAAGGTGGATACGGCACAAGCGTAACTCCTGTAAGTCAATTTTATTTCCAACAAGCATTTAACAATGTAATGTTTGGTAATTGGCAAAAAATAGCTCCGGGATACGGCAGAATGGTGCTTGGATATTTTGGCAAAACTCCAATTGCTCCAGATCCTGAAGTAGTAAATTTAGCCGCAAAACAACTAAATTTAGAGCCTACCACCCAAACAGCTATCGATATAGCCGATAAAGATGAGAAAAAAACTCTTGAGTATTGTAAAAAATTGTTG
>JAGAZK010000111.1 GCA_017940085.1 Campylobacter sp. | reverse complement strand
GTGATTATACGGTGGGTCAAGGTATAAAATATCGCCGTTAATTTTTTTGATAAGTTCGCCCAAATCGCTTTGATAAACTTCGTTTTTATGGATACTGGGTTCAAATTTAGAAATTTTAAATTCAAGCGGTTTTTGGGCTGATTTTTTTAGTTTTTTTAGAAATGCCCCATAAACAGAAGCGGTATTTGCCACCTTGTCGGCACTTTCAATCAAACTTGCAAGTAAGCAAAAATATTTTTGTTCGCCGATTTTTGGGAGTAAATTTTCAATTTCTTTTCGTAAAGTATCAATTTTAACGGCATTTTCATCGCTAAAATATTGCCTTTGGCTACCACCGCCGAGAGCATAAAATTTATAAATTTTGCCTTGCTTTTTATCTAAATTTTCAAAATTTTCCAAATTTGATGAAAGCTCAGAAATTCCAAATTTATTCATCAATAAATTTTGATTTAGCACAAAACTATAAAATTCATTGTCATTTGCAATAACTTTTGCGGTTTGGTTTTTAAAATATGCCCCTACAACGCCAGTTCCCGCAAAACCATCGCAAAATATAAATTTGCTTAAATCATCTCCGACGCACGATTTAATCGAAGTTTCCAAAAAATCTAAAAGTGAAAATTTAGAGCCTATGTAGTTCATTATTCATCGTCCGAATAAAGTTTATCAAATATAAATTTACAGGTGTTTTTCGTTGCTTCATCGCAAATTCGCTTAACGCTAGTTTTACGATATTCCACAGGGTCGTATTGGTAGCAACCTACACAGCCAAGCTCGGCTGTGTAGTTTTCATCGCCGTCGTAAAATGGATATGGATTACCTTTTAAATTTTTGGCGTTCCAGCGTTTGCCAGTCTCTACGCATTTTTTACAAATTTGGCGTTTTGCGTCATTTGCCGCTTTACATAATGGTTGAAAATCTTCTAATTTTTGCGTTTTAATATCACTTACTCGTAAATCGTTTTTTCTGCCGTCTTTGTGGTCAATTTCAATTTTTGTATTTTCTGAATTACCGTTAATTCCAAGCATTACACAATTTTTATTTTTGTAAAAATATTTAATATCTTGTCTGATAGCTTGATTAAATGTTTGTTCGGTATTAAAGCCGTTTAAGCGAATTCTGTCAATAGAATTTCCTTTTGTTATGCTTTTATCAAATTCTACAATATATTTTTTAGCCAAAGATGAGCTTTTTCTACACCAACTGCCACCATTTCCAAGTTGTAAATCTTTAAATTTGCCAACAAATTCACTAATACTAACCCAACGAGAAATGCCATTTTTATTAGGTTTTGCAAGTTCTAAAAATAGTTCAGTTTTTGTCATCTAAAACTCCTTTTTAAAGACCAAAATATACTCGTGTTTAAAAATATAATAATCACTTTTTAAGGCTCTATATCGCCAAATTCCACCCACTCCAAGCTTTCTACGATTGCCTTCGATATTTTTTACGATTATACCTTTTAATTTCGTTTTGAAATTTGATTTTACCATATTCATACATAAAAACGACAAAGGTACGACTTCGCTGTTTTTATAAATATCACCGATTACAATCGCAAAATAACGATTTTTGGCTAAAAATTCAAGCGAATTTGCTAGGCTTTTTTTAAATTTATCCAAAAATTCATCGATACTACCACAATTTGAAAGGTCGTTTTTATCGTCCGTAAATTTAACAATATCGTGGTAAGGTGGATGAAAAATCGCCAAAGAAACGCTCTTTTCGCCTAAAAATTCAAGTGAATTTTTAATGCAAATTTTAGATTTTTCGTCTGTGTTGTCGCACAAATTTAGAGTGAAAAAATCCTTTTTACTACCTTTCATTTGCAAATTTACATAATCAAACATTTGCGAATTTATATCAAGTCCGATAAATTTACGCCCCAATTTTTCGCACTCAAAAAGCGTAGTTCCACTCCCAAAAAAGGCGTCAAGCACCACTTCATTTTTGCGAGTATAGCGAGAGATAAGTTGATATGGAATTTGTGGGATAAAATTGCCGTGATAGATATTTTTGTGCTTTCCGCCACTTTCACGGCTAGGAAATAACCACAAATCATCGGTTAAAATATCACTTTCACGCCAGTTTTCTAAATCAATTCTATCGGAAATCATTTTTACTCATTAATTTTTCCAGACAAAATATCTAGGAAAATTCTGTTTCTTCTATCAGCTATATCGATAACTTGTTTGAAAGAAAGTGCATAAATGTGTATTCGCCTAGCTGTATTATAATTGTAATAAAATTCTATTTTATGTCCATCTCTACTTAAAGCATTTGGTATATATCCTTCGTCTAATAATATGTTTTCAAACTTTGTATCAAAATCAAAAAATGAATATACATAAACATCTCTTACATTTTGTCTTATTTCTCTCAAAAGTCTTCCATAAACAACCAATTGTGTCAATGCTTTGCGTTTTTCATACTCACTTACGCATAGTCTTTTAAATTCCACTATTACCGCATCTACTAAATCAGAATTTTCCTTATCAGAATATAATATTAATAAATCTGGTCTGTCTTCTTTATGTTCTTCTGATAGTTCTGTGTTTTCATTGGCTATTTTTTCATATATTTATTGCATTTCTAAATCGCTAGCAACAAAATTAAATGTCATAAATTTATCATCAAATATCCATATATTATTTTTAGGTATATTTGATAAATAATTATCTGAAATATTCTTTCTTGGCATAATCAAATCATGAATATCTGCTTCTTTAAATTTATTATCTAAATTTAGATTAGTCTCGTAAATATTTTTCAGCATATCAATAATTGTTTGCCTATATGCAAAATAATGTGCCAATTGCTCTTGCCCTACTTCTGTAAAATTATTTACAATTTCATCGTATCGTTCTTTGTTAAAATTTTTTGTTTTCAATATTTCATTTGCAAATTTTTCAATTTTTTCTTTTGTCTCCCCAAACTGTTTATTAAATTCTTTTTCTGCCTCATCTTTCATGGTCTTTTCTGATATAGTAAAATCGTTCATTTTATCAATATAACGACGCAAATATGGTTTTTTATTGATAATCTTTTTTTTAGTTTTCGCAAATTCATCTTTTATATTTGGAAATTTTTCAATAATAATTGAATTTAATGTTTCTTTTAGCTTCTTATTAATATTTGGGAAAACTATCGGGAATTCATCAGTTTCATTATTTTCATTTTCCTTTAATCTAAAATTTTCCCTAGAATCATCGACCAAATCATTAAAATAATCTGACACTAAACAAAAAGTTCCAGAAGCTTTATTTGGTAATTTTTCTATTTTAACAATCTTTGAGAATTCTTTTACTTTCCTATACGCAGCAGCATAAAATTGTTTTATATTTCCATTATTATCATGAGAAATTGTATAGTAAAGCTTAAATTCTTTTCTTATATTATTTTTTCCAACTAATTCGAATTCTTTTTCTTCAAATTTATACTTTGATAATTCTGATTTTATACTTTCTGCATTTAACCAAATTTCATCATTTATTTTTATTGTTAAATTTATATTATTGTTATTATATTCTATGAAAAGTGGTAGTAAATTAAAAAAAATATCTTTTTTTAATTTGTCTATATCAAATTCTATTTTATTTTGATATTTTTCAGTTGGATTTTTATATGTAACTTTTGTATATCTATTAGAATTGTCAGAATTTATAATACTGATACTATCGCCATCT
>JAGAZK010000110.1 GCA_017940085.1 Campylobacter sp. | reverse complement strand
TATGTCTTTTCCACCAGCTGTGGCAAAATCATCTCGCCCACCACCACCACCACCAAGAATTTTTGCTACTTCTTTGACAAGTTCGCCAGCTTTTAAATTTGCATTTTTTACACCACTTGCTATTTGAATTTTTTCATTTTCTACTTTGAAAAACAGTGCTACGATTTTTTCGTTTTGATTTTTTAGCTCATCAATTTTTGCTTTTATATCTCCGTCAAATTCGCTGATTGCGACTTTTACACCGCCAATTTCGTTTAATTCGATAGCTTTATTTGAATTTGCCTTGCTAAGCTCGGTTTTTAGTGATTTTATCTCATCTTTTAGCTTTTTAATCGCCGTGAGCGGCTCATTTGTTTTTAGATTTTCATTGATTTGGGCGATTTGGCTTCGTAAATTTTTAGCATAATTTAGTGCTGATTTTGAGCAAATCGCTTCGATTCTACGCACTCCTGCACTCACGCCACTTTCTTTTATGATAAAAAAGCTTCCAATCTCGCCTGTATTTTTGACATGAGTGCCGCCACATAGCTCTTTACTATCGCCTATGCTAACAACTCGGACATTTTGTGCGTATTTTTCGCCAAAAAGTGCCACAGCACCGCTATTTTTAGCACTTTCAATATCCATAATCTCGGTCATTGTGGCGTTTGCACGAGCTATTTGATCATTTACAAAATCTTCAACTTTTTGAATTTGCTCTTGGCTCATCGCTTTTGGATAAGTAAAGTCAAATCGCAACCTTGTAGCTTCCACAAGGCTTCCTGCTTGTCCTACCATATCGCCTAAGATTTTGCGAAGTCCTAAATGAAGTAAATGTGTTGCACTGTGATGTCTTGCTATTTCGCTTCGTTCATCGCTTACTTCACACTCCACTTCATCGCCAGTTTTTAAGTCCAAACTAGCTTCGACTTGGCTTAAATTTAGCCCAAAAAACTTTTGCGTATCTAAAACGCTGCTAGTTTTATTTATCATGCCTGTGTCGTTGCATTGACCGCCGCTTGTAGCGTAAAATGGAGTTTTATCAAGTAGTATCCAGCCGATATTTCCTGCTTTTAATTCTGAAATTTCTTTAAATTCATCGTTTAAAATGGCCAAAATTTTGCTTTTGCTTTGCGTAAATTCATAGCCGATAAATTCATTTTCGCCAAATTTTTCAAGCAAAGCCTTAAAATCGCCGATAGCAGTGGCCTTATCGCCACTTCCTTTCCATGCAGCTTTGGCTCTTTGGCGTTGTTCGCTCATAAGTTCATCAAATTTTTTCTCATCGATTTTGATATTTTTTTCACGCAGCATATCAGCAGTCAGATCAAGCGGAAAGCCGTAAGTATCGTATAATTTAAAAGCAACTTCGCCGCTAAAAATATCTTTTGTTTTTTCTAGTTCGTCGTTAAATAAATTTAGTCCAGCTGAAATAGTCGCAAAAAAGCGTTCTTCTTCAAGTTTGATTAGCTCTTTGATATTTTCTTTTTTCTCATTTAAATAAGCATAATGTCCGCCCATGACACTACATAAAATGTCAACTAATTTATACATAAACGGCTCTTTTATGCCTAGTAAATATCCGTGTCTGACGGCTCTGCGGAGAATTCGGCGAAGCACATAGCCTCTGCCTTCTTTGTCAAAATTTACTCCTTGTGCTAATAAAAATGAAACCGATCTTATATGATCTGCGATTACTCGGTAACTTGCTCCGCTTTCATAAGCATAAGCTTTGCCACATAATTTTGCAACTTCGTTGATGATTGGCATAAAAAGCGAACTATCGTAATTGCTAAATTTGCCTTCTTTTATCGCTACAACGCGTTCTAAGCCCATGCCCGTGTCGATTGATGGCTTTGGAAGCGGTGTTAGTTTGCCATCAATTGATCGTTCATATTGCATAAAAACTAAATTCCAAATCTCTAAAAAGCGATCGCCGTTGCCACCCATATAGTCTTCTTCGCCACTAAAATGCTCTT
>JAGAZK010000010.1 GCA_017940085.1 Campylobacter sp. | reverse complement strand
ATGGCTTGTGATAGTGCTAAAAACATAGATAATTTCATAAAAGTTATGAGAAAATACAATCCTATCCAAATTGTTAGAAGTGGATCAGTAATGATGGAGCTATGATGAAATTAAGCAAAATTTACGAAATCTTATGGCTTGAGTTTAGTGGAGATGATATTGAAATTACGGCTATAAATTCACTACAACACGCTAATGAGACTCAACTTAGCTATTGCGATAGCGAGAAAAACGCTCACCTAATACAAAATTCCAAAGCAGCGGTGATTTTAGTTACCCAGCAAATGGCAAATTTAGTCAAAACCAAAGCAATCATAGTAGAAAATCCACATTTAGCCTTTGCGATTTTGTCCAAACACTTCTCAAATCCACTATTTTACCCAAAAACTGAGCCACAAATAAACTCAAGTGCTACTATAATGCCAAATGTCTATATCGGCTCAAATGTCAAAATCGGTGCAAATAGCGTGATTATGGCTGGAGCTTATATAGGTGATAATGTAGAGATAGGAAATGATTGTGTTTTGCACCCAAATGTCGTGATTTATAACAATTCCAAAATCGGCAATAACTGCGTTTTAAACGCAAATTGCGTGATTGGTAGCGATGGCTTTGGATTTGCTCACACCAAAACTGGCGAACATATCAAGATTTACCACAACGGCTGGGTTGAGATCGGAAATCATGTAGAAATTGGAGCTTGTTCTACGATTGATCGCGGAGTATTTGATCCTACAATCATAGAAGATTACGCCAAAATCGATAATCTCGTCCAAGTAGCTCATAATTGCAAAGTCGGCTATGGCACGATTTTAGTCTCTCAAGTAGGACTCGCAGGAAGCACAAAAATCGGCAGAAATGTCGTAATGGGCGGACAAGCTGGCACAGCAGGACATTTAGAAATCGGAGATTTTGCTCAAATTGCAGCTCGTGGCGGAGTTAGCAAAAATTTGCAAGGTGGCAAAAAATACGCAGGTTATCCGATAATGGAGCTAAATGATTTTTTTAAAATGACTGCAAAAATGCTAAAAACTTTTGGAATTAAAAGATAATTTTCGTTAAATAAATTTACCCGATTTGAGACTAAATTTATTTAAATTTGCTTTGTTGATTTAAATTTATAGCTTAAATTTAATTAAATTTAGAGTTTATTTTGCACAAAAATTCTTTTATATTTGTGTTGTAGCCTTGCGTGAGATATGGTAAATATTTTTGCTTATCTATGGTTTTGTGGTATGAGCCCTTTTGGGTTTGGGCGATTGAGTGGCAAGTTTTTTGCTCTATTTGGTGCCAAATACTCATAAAAAGTGTTTCTATTTCGGATTTTAATCTTAAATACGAACTTGCAAAAGTTTCTTTATCAATATCAAAAAAAATCTCTTTTTGTGCGATAATCTCACCTTTATCCAAACCAGCATTTATATAATGGATACTTACGCCTTTTTTACTATTTTCTATAAAACTCCAAAAATTTGGATCACTTCCACGATTAAAAGGCAAAAACGAAATATGCAAATTTACGGCTGATTTTGGGAATAAATTTATGATTTCTTGTTTGATTATATGGGTATATCCATAGCTTATCAAAAAATCAAATTTGGCATCTTTTGTAGCTTTGAAATCCAAAATATCGCTTGTAACGCAAACTTCGTGATTAAACGAACGCAAAAAATCAATCAAAATATTATTTGTATATCCACAAAATAACATTCGTTTTACCCCCCCCCAATAATATTGGCGAATTTGGCTCTAAATTTATCATTTTATCGCCTTTTGGATTATTCTTTGAGTATCTCTTGCGATGGCGAGCTCTTCGTCTGTAGGGACGATGATGATTCGCACTTTGGTTTCTGGAAGTCCGACCCAACGAGCTTCATCTTTACAGGCTGCGTTTTTGTCTTTGTCCATTCTAATCCCAAAAATTTCTAGCCCACTGCAAACTGCTTCTCTTACTCTAGCGTCATTTTCGCCGATTCCAGCAGTGAAAATAATAGCGTCAATCTTACCCAAAACTGCAATATACGCTCCAATATATTTTTTAATTCTCAAAACAAACATATCAAAAGCGAGTTTTGCCATCTCATCTCCAGCGTCCATTTTGGCTTCAATTTCTCTCATATCATTTGTCCCGCCAATCGCCAAAAGTCCGCTTTTTTTGTTCATGATATTATCAATCTCTTCAAAGCTAAGTCCAGCATTTTTCATAAGAAATGGCACGATTGAAGGATCTATATTTCCGCACCTTGTCCCCATCATAAGACCTTCAAGCGGAGTCAAACCCATAGTTGTATCAATACATTTGCCGTTTTTTATAGCTGCTATACTTGCACCGCTTCCGATATGGAGCGTAATACAGCTAAATTCATTATAATCTTTGCCAATAATCTCCGCTCCTTTTTTTGCTACAAATTGATGAGAAGTGCCGTGAGCTCCGTATTTTCTGACTTTGTATTTTTCATAATATTCAAGTGGAAGTGGATACATATATGCACTTTTTGGCATAGTTTGGTGAAATACAGTGTCAAATACAGCTACATTTGGAGTTTGTGGGCTGACTCTGAGAGTTTCTTTCATACCAGCTAGATTTGCTGTATTGTGAAGTGGGGCAAGTGGGATTAAATTTTCTATTTTTTGCATAACTTCATCATCAATCAAAGTCGCATCATCAAACAAATCAGCACCTTGCACAACTCTATGACCAACTCCGTCAATTTCACTTAGATTTTGCAAAGATTTACTTTTATAAAGCAAATCGTTCATAATATCAATCCCAAGTCTGTGATTTGGGATTGCTTCGTTGATTTCAAAATCTTGTTTGGTTTTGTTGTTTGTAATTTTTGCTTTTGAGATTGATTCGCCGATTTTTTCAATCAAACCTTTGCAAATAACGCTTTCATCGCTCATATCAAAGAGTTTAAATTTAATTGAGCTAGAACCAGAGTTTATAACTAAAATTTTCATTTATTCTCCTTGCAAAGCACTGATTAGGGCTGTATTTACTATATCTTCTACTAAACAACCCCTACTTAAATCATTAACTGGTTTATTTAAACCTTGCAAAATAGGCCCTATCGCTACGGCGTTCGCACTTCTTTGGACTGCTTTATATGTGATATTTCCGCAGTTTAGATTAGGGAAAATAAACACATTTGCCGCTCCTGCTACGCTTGAGTTTGGCATTTTTTTTCTTAGCCACAGCTTTATCTACAGCAGCATCAAACTGCATAGGTCCGTCAATTTCTAAATTTGGTTCTAAATTTTTAGCTTTTTGCAAGGCTTCTCGCACAAAATCTACATCAGCTCCACTTCCGCTATCCCCAGTAGAATAGCTTAGCATTGCGACTTTTGGATTTATCCCAAAATCTTTGGCAGTTTTGGCTGTAGCAACTGCTATTTGAGCGACATTATCGCTACTTGGATTTGGCATAATCGCACAATCTGCAAAAATCCAAATTTTGTCTTTTAAGCACATTATAAATGAGCCACTCACACTTGTGATTCCGGGCTTGGTTTTGATAAATTGAAGAGCAGGGCGGATTGTATCAGCTGTAGTAGTGCTAGCTCCGCTAACCATCGCATCTGCCATATTTTTATAAATTAACATTGTGCCAAAATATGTGCGGTCTTTGATTAAATTTAGGGCTTCTTCTTGGCTTAAGCCTTTGTTTTTGCGAAGTTTATAAAGAGTATTTGCGAAATCATCGATAAATTCATTATTTTTAGGATCGATAAATTTAGAATTAGACAAATTTAATCCCAAATTTGAAGCTTTGTTTAAAATCTCATTTTCATCGCCTAAAAGTATGATTTTGACAGCATTTTGTTTGAGTAAAATATCACAGGCTTTTAAAATTCTCTCATCATCGCTCTCTGGAAAAACAATAGTTCTATTGAGTTTTTTGGCTTTTTTGAGTAAATTTAACTCAAATCTGAGTGGAGTTATACAATCGCTATTTAAATTATGAATTTCTTTTGGGTCGCAAAATGCCATAAATTCGAGTAAATTTGCTTTGAATTTAGTATTTTGGCTGAGTAAAAATGGAGCATTTAAATTTAGAGCAATTTCTTCATCAATTTCTGGTAAAAATCCGCCTACAACTATGATAAAATTAGCATCAATTTCATCAAATTTAATCAAAATTTGACTTAATAATTCTTTCTTTTTGCCTTTGGAAATCAAATTTATTGCTTCATCTTTTGTCCAAATTGTGTTACTATTTTTCACATTTTCATCACAAATCGGATAAAAAACAGCATGATTTTGTCTGCAAATTTGCAATAAGTCGTCTTTAAATTTGGTATCTTGCCAGTCTTGATTTAATACAAAAATACTCTTTAACACATTTTCTCCTTTGATTTTGGAACTTAAATTGCTTTAATTATAGCATATTACAAAAGGCGATTTATGGAAAAG
The DNA here is from genome assembly GCA_017940085.1 of Campylobacter sp. Taxonomy (GTDB): domain Bacteria; phylum Campylobacterota; class Campylobacteria; order Campylobacterales; family Campylobacteraceae; genus Campylobacter. The sequence continues at coordinate 2,074 of JAGAZK010000010.1, read as the reverse complement.
AAATATCTAATTTTTGTGGCAATGATTTTTGTTGGTTGTAGCACTAGCGACCCTTATATTGATATGAAACCACCTGCTTATGTAGAAGAAATGCCGTCTAAAGAAACTGGGCTTGGCGTGAGCAATCAAGGAAGTCTTTTTGGTAGAGGTGATAATCCGCTTTTTGCCGATAGAAAAGCTATGAATGTAAATGACATAGTAACTGTGGTAATTTCAGAAAATGCAAGCCAACAATCTCAAGCTAGCAAAAATACAGGCGAAAACTCGCAAATAGCACTAAATGGTGGTGCTTTTACGACTCCAGATGGCTCACCGCTCTCAAGCGTAGCAAATCAAGCAAACAAAGTCGCTGGAGTAGGGTTTAGTGGCGGCTCAAACAACCAATATAGTGGCTCTGGGACGAGTTCTAGACAAGAAGTATTTACAACTACCGTCTCAGCTAGGATAGTGAAAATCTTGGCAAATGGAAATTATTTTATTGAAGGTAGTAAAGAGCTTTTGCTCAATAACGAAAAGCAAATTATGCAAATTTCAGGCGTAATTCGTCCTTATGACATCAGTCAAAACAATCAAATTGATTCGCGTTATATTTCAGATGCAAAAATTATGTATAAAACTGAAGGCGATCTAGAAAAAACTACCAAAAAACCTTGGGGAACAAGAGTTTTAGAGAGCATTTGGCCGTTTTGATTGAGACTAAATTTAGGCATATAGCCTAAATTTAGTGCAAAATTTGGTAGGTAAATTTGACATTCCCCAACTCGGCTAAATTAAATCAAATCTTTTGGCAATTACTGCGATTACGGACGCTTAGTTCACCCCCTTGCAACTGCCAAAAGATTTAATATACTTCACACAATTCAAGGAAACCTGCTTCGTGCTTTGCACTCGCACCGCTTCGCTAGAAACATCGGCTAACACCGACCGCTTCGCTTGTTTTGTCTTGAATATTTCTCAACACACGGCGTTTTTTTTTGTTATACTGAACTGAAGCATTGAGCATAGAGAAATGGAAGCGAAGTATCTACTAAGTAAATTTAATCAAATTTACACAAATTTGAGCTGATATACAGCTATTGTTCAAATTTGATCAAATTTACTCGTATTTTTGGTAAATTTAAATTATTTGGTTATTACACAAGATGCACATCTATCTAAAATCGGCACAAAATTATTTTTGTTTTTATCACACCAATCATAAACAGCTTGTTTGCAACCAGGATATGTAATGCTTTGAAAATCATGAATAAAGATATATCCGCCTTTTGCAAGTCGTGGATAAAAATAATCAAGTCCAAAATATATAGGTTTATATAAATCTGCATCTAAACTAACAAAACAAAATTCATCTTCTAAATCTTTTGCGGTGTCAGGAAAATAGCCTTTTTTGATTATTATATTATTTTTAAAAGGCATTCTTGAAAGCACATAAGAAACAGAAGTATCTTTAAAAACATTTTCGTCTCCGCAAATTTCATTTGTATCCAAATCATTTTGGTCAAATCCTGAAAAAGTATCAAATAAATAAATTTTTCTATCGTTTAATTGAGCATTTAAAAAACAAGCAAAATCTCCTTTATAAACGCCGAGTTCCGCTACATTTCCGCTAATTTTCCGTTCTTTTATTTGAGCAATACAATTTTTAGCCATAGCATAACGCTCATCTAACCAAATTAGATGTTTATTTGGCATAAAAGTGATAATTTTTTTATTTGGAATATTTAAATTTAATAATTGCTCTCTAATTTGTTTATCATATACAGAAACAGAAATAACAATAAAATCAAAATTATAATTATTTATTTCTGAGGGCAATATGACCTTTACCCCTCCCCATAATTTTTCTTTGTAGTGCGGATTATTATCTGCAAAAGCGATTATTTGACAATTAAAACCAAGAGAATAAGCGACCTTTAGCCCATATCCAGAAGCCCCAAAAATTATTATTTTCTTTTTCATATATTTTCCTAAATTTATAATTATTAAGCCAAAATTATAAAATTTTTCCTTTTGATAGATTGATTATGTCTAAAATTGTTTTGCAAGATTTTATTTCATCTGTAGAAATTTTTAT
>JAGAZK010000109.1 GCA_017940085.1 Campylobacter sp. | reverse complement strand
TTTGTCAAGCTTTTATGCAAGGTTTGTATGAACTCATCGGCGATGTCAAAGATGTCCCAGCTGGAGATATTGGTGTGGGTGGTAGAGAAATCGGATATTTGTTTGGCGAATACAAAAAACTAACCCATAGATTTGACGGCTCACTTACAGGTAAAGGCTTAAATTGGGGTGGAAGTTTGGCTAGGACAGAAGCCACTGGTTATGGACTTGTATATTTTGCTGAGCAAATGCTTGCTTCAATTGGTCAAACATTTGAGGGTAAAAAATGCTCAGTTAGCGGCGCTGGAAATGTCGCTATTTACACTATCGAAAAGCTTTATGAGCTTGGAGCATTGCCTGTTACTGTTAGCGATTCTACTGGATTTATTTATGATACAGAAGGGATTGATCTAAAACTCCTAAAAGAACTAAAAGAAGTTAAAAGAGTGGGCTTAGCTGAATATGCTAAAGCTAGAAAAAGTGCTAAATTTACTCCGATTAGTCAATACAAAGAAGGCAGAAATGAAGTCTGGAGTGTGCCTTGCGATGCTGCTTTCCCTTGTGCTACGCAAAATGAAGTGCATTTGGCTGATGTTAAGGTGCTTTATGAAAATGGTTGTAGATTGCTTGCTGAGGGTGCAAATATGCCTAGCACACTAGATGCGATGAATTATATGCATGAAACAAAAGGATTTTTGTATGGTCCAGCCAAAGCTGCAAATGCAGGTGGCGTGGCTACAAGTGGCTTAGAGATGAGCCAAAACGCTTCTATGGATATATGGACATTTGAAAATGTTGATAATAGACTAAAAACAATTATGCGAAATATATTTAGAAATGCCTATGATACTTCAGTTGAGTTTGGCGAACCGGGCAATCTTGTGCTTGGTGCAAATATTGCTGGATTTAGAAAAGTCGCTGATGCGATGATAGACCAAGGATATATTTAGTATCTTATACAATGCCTTCTTGGCATTGTATAAATTTACTCATTTACTCTCAAATTTATTCAAATTTAGACCAAATTTAATTAAATTTAGTTGTTTATACTGCTAAAATTATTAGTTTTTGTGGTTTTAAAATACAGCGATTTTGATTAAATTTGCACAAATTTAATCAAATTTATTTGAATTTATTCAAATTTATCGCTATTATCGTAGCTGTATTGTGATACTTTTTAAATAAATTATAGGTTGATTAAATTTGCGAATTTTACACAAATTTGATTTTGTTAAACCTTGTGCGAGATGCACAAGGTTGTTCTATTGTAGTTTTTTGATTCGTTTTACTTCTACTTCTGTGCGTTCAAAAGCGTCATTATCAATATAGCCTTCAATCTCGATTAAATCATTTGGCGTTATGGTAAGTCCTAGCCAAACATCATCATCAATATCGGCTATGATATTGTTTTGACCATCGCTAAAAAGATATTTTTCGTGTTTGATTTCTCGCACGATTTTACCTTGCAAGATAGCTCTTGAATCATCTTTTGCATTTAGAGCTTCTCTTACGCTCATTTTTGAAGATTTAGTTGTATCTACAAAACCGCCTTTTTGCATTTTATTTGCTTCGTTTTCTACAAAACCGCCATTAGCACCAAAAACACTCGCACAAATTAATGCCAAAGATAAAATAATCTTTTTCATTTTCGCTCCTTAGTTAGAAATTTCGCAATTTTATGGTGTTTTTATAAAGAATTCGTTAAGGAGTAAAATTATTGCAAAATCGTTGGCATTTGTCATTTAAATTCGATATTGAATTATTTTATAAAGTTTTAAATTTTTCTCTCCATTGTCATTGCGAGATTTTTCATAGAAAAATCGAAGCAATTACCAAAGATTAAATTTACAAAATAACTCAATCCAAAAATTTGCAAAGTAATTTTCCATAAAAAATGCATATATGATTGATTAAATTTGCAAATTTTATTATTTTTGTAAGGATAAATTTATTCTTGGATTAAATTTGTGGTTTGGGTTTTGCTTTCACGCAAAAGTAGTTTTATATGTTTTAGTAAAATCGGCGAAGCATAAGGCAAAAGTTCGCTAAATTCGGGGTCAAGCGTGGCGTAAGTTTTGGCTAAATGGTTGTAAAATCTTGCTCTATCATTTTTGTTGCAAATGAAAAGTTCTTGCTCGAAAACGCCCAAAGCTTGGGCGATAAATGGAATTAACTCCACTTTTAGCTCACGGTTTCCGTTGAGATAGTTATAAAGCGTGGATTCGCTTGGGATTTCGCCTGTGGAATTTAGTTGTGGTTCGAGTGATAAAATCCGCCTTACAAGCTCTTTTTTGCTAATGTTTTTTTCTTTTGCAATCTCGGCGATTTTTTCGTAAATTTCCATTTTCGTCCTAAATATTCAAAATGAATAGTTTCTTTGAATTTTAAATATTTTTGTATTCGTATTGAATATTTATAGACTTCAAATTGAATAAATTTAAGGAAAATTTGGTAAAATTGTTGGGAAATTTGAAAAAAAGGAGAATTCTATGAAATTTTGTATTTTTGTTGTAAGTTTAATTTTGGCGATCTCAATTAGTGGTTGTGCGGTACTATTTTCGCCAGTTGCAACACCATTTTCGCCAAATAATAGAACCGTCAACTTTAAAAATGGAGTTCCGTATTATATACCATACGGTGTTAAGTATGTACTGGTAACCGATGAGGTTTTGACTGGTTTAAACGAATATGGTTATGATGGTTGCAATGTTGGAGATGTTTTTTGGGCTAAAACAGCAAATTATGATCGTGCAATTGAAATCATTAAACAAGGAGAAATAACACAACAACAAGAAAAGGAAGCAATGGATATATTATTGACACAAGGCGAATTTGGTTGTTCAAGTCCTATGTCGCAAGCGGAATTAAATTATGTAATGCAGCAACAGCAAATTCGGGCTCAAATTTCACAACAACAAGCTATACAAAACCAAATGGCTATCCAAAATTCTGCAAATTCTATGCAACAAAGAAATATGCAAATGCAACAAAATATGCAAAATTTTCAATATACTCCGCCTACAAATTATGCAGAGCAAACATTTCAAAAAATGCAACAACATAATCAAATGCAGCAATTAAAGCAATTAAATAGAAATCTTGAGGGTATAAATGATTATTTAAGATATGGATATTAAATTATATGTGTAAGATCAAATATTGAAAAAACTAAAATAAACCAACAAAGCAGACAAATGAATCTTGATAATGAAGATGTATTGTTATCAAATTTAAAAAATAATAACATAAAATGTGTTATTTTAGATACGAATGTTTTTTACTCTGCAAAATTTAATTATACGAGTAAAGTTTTTAGAAAATTTTTAGATAATACAAGGGAAAATAATATAAGTATATATATTACGGATATTATAAAATATGAAATTCTCAATGGTATAAGAAATCTTTTTAACGGTGTGGAAGAAAAAATTTTGTCTTCATTAGTTGATGATTTGCAAGAAAATGGCAAAGCAAAGAAATATTTTATAGAAAAACTAGAATATAATTTTGAAAATTTAATTAAAAATGAAAATATAAAGATTATAAATTGTTATGGCAATACAAAAGATATTTTGGATTTATTTTTTGATAAAAAAGCACCTTTTTCGCATACAAAACCAAATGAATTCAGAGATGCAATAAATTTATTAACAATTAAAAATATGATGGATAATGAGAAATTTAAAAATGTAATTTTTGTTAGTAATGATAAAGAGTGTTGCGAATTTTGCCAATCAAATAATATAAGATTTGTCAAAACAATAAATGAAGTTAGTAATATAATCGTGCAACAAAAAGAAAAAATAAAACAAATTAAAGATGAAGCAATAAAGGCTTTATACAATTTAGACATAGATAAGCTTAAATTTGAACTAGAAGGTTTTTTGTATAGTGGTTCGTTTGATATACAATTAAATGATAATGATATAAAAATTGTTGAAGCAAAGATGAATAATATGTCGTTTATTAGTGCTGATGAATTATTTGATGATAAATCTGAGATGATTAGTATAAGTATGTCTGTTAAATTAGATTTGAAATTAAAAATAAAAACACCAATTTATGAGCATGGTCCTACTGCTAGTGGTTATGATAGAGAAAATGATAAATTTTACTATGTAGAATATAAGCAAACTGATTTTTATTTGACTAGAAGTTTTGAAGATATATTATTTAATGTTAATTATTATTTTGATGATGAATTAGAGTTAGAACAAGATACAGATATTAGTATTTTTTTAGATGGAGATATTGACGATATTTTGTCTAGTGAGCAATGCGAAATAATAGAAGATAAATATGTTTGATAAATTTAATTACATTAACAAATAAAATTTATGTTATACACAAATTTTGAATATTATCTATATACTTGCCTTTTCAAACTAATTTTTTTTTAAACATTTTTTTATAAAATTTGGTTTTTTAAGGGAAAAAATGTCTAATATCCACAAAAACCTAAAATTTGCTTTTATAGTCGCTAGAAACGCTGCTTTGCAAATAAATTTTGTAAATCAAATAGAGCAAATTTTGGCTAAATTTAATATCACGGCTTTATACGATAAAGAAACAGCCAAAAATATCGCCAAATCTGGGCTAAGCCATGATGAAATATTTGCCAAAACCAAATTAATCATTTCTATTGGCGGGGACGGCAATTTTATCGCAGTTTGTCGCAAATACGCACAAAATGAAGCCTTTGTTTTTGGTGTGCATACTGGGCATTTGGGCTTTTTGACCGATGTTACGATTGATAAATTTGAGCATTATTTTAGTGAGTTTTTAGATGGCAATTACGAAATCCAAAAGCCAAATTTACTCGAAGCCAAATTTATAAAAGGCTCTCAAATTACGATCAAACAAGCATTTAACGATATAGTTTTTATGAGAAAAAAAATCAAATCAATCACGCAAATTGAAGCATTTTTAGACAAAAAACATTTTAATTCATATATTGGAGATGGCGTTATAATCAGCTCTGCTATGGGTTCAACTGCTTATAATATGAGTGCTGGCGGAGCCATAATCTATCCAAAATGCGAAGTTTTTAGTCTAACTCCAGTTTGCTCTCATAGTCTTACCCAAAGACCATTGATTTTACCGAGTAAATTTAAAGTAGAGTTTATCTCAAATGATGATGTCAGCGTGATAATTGACGGGCAAGAAAGCCTTGATATGAAAAATTACGACAAAATAGAAGTTGGAGTTAGTAAATTTAGTGCAAATATCATTTATCACAAAGACAGGGATTATTTTGGGGTTTTAAAACAAAAGCTAAGATGGGGACACGAATGATTAGCGGACTTAGGATTAAAAATAATCTTAGCTTCAAAGAAGTAAATTTAAGCTTTGGAAGTGGTCTTAGCGTATTTACTGGTATTAGTGGTGCTGGAAAATCCGTGCTTATGGAAGCGATTTTGGCTGTATTTGGCTACAAAGATACGGGCGCGAGTTTGGTAGAAGCTGATTTTGAAGGAGAGATTAAATTTGATGAAACTGGCATTTTTCCTGAAGAAATCAATATTTTCAAATTAGTCAAAGAAAAAACCACAAGATATTTTATAAACAATCAAGCTGTATCTAAAAAAAATTTGCTTGAAATTTCAAAATCGTATCTTAAATATCTTAGTGCCAAAGAAATAAGCGAGTTTGAAAATGATCGTTTGCTTTTGGTAATTGATACTTTAGCTTGTAAAAATAATGCTAAATTTAAAGAGACAAAAAGTAAATTTAGCAGTGTTTTTGCTGAGTTTGTGGATATAAAAACGCAGCTTGATAAAATCCTTTTAGACGAGCAAAAAATTGAAGAACTTAAAGATTTTGCGAGATTTGAAATCCAAAAAATACAGAGCCTAAATCCAAAAATCGGCGAATTTGAAGAGCTAAATGCACTCAAAAAACGCCTTAGTAAAAAAGATAAAATCACTCAAGCCTGGCAAAAAGCAGATCAAATTTTTGCTCTTGAAAGTGCTGTGATAGAAGCTTTGAGCGTGAGTGAGATAGAAGCGAGTTTTTTTAGCGATGCGATGAATTTGCTTAGAGAAGAAAGAGCAAATTTAGAATTTGATGATTTAGATGAAACAGATATTGAAAAGCTTTTAGATAGGATTGAGGGTCTAAATTCGCTCCAAAAACGATATGGGAGCATTGAAGAAGCTTTAGAAGTCCTAAAAAAACGAAAAATTGAGCTTGAGAGATACGAAAAAATCGAGTTTGAAAAACAAGAACTTGAAGCTAAATTTAATGATTTGCAAAATTTAGTTTTAAACTTAGCAGATGAAATTACAAAATCAAGAAATAGTGTTTTGGATAAATTTCAAAGCGTGGTAAATGCGTATTTAAAAGCACTTTATTTAGATGAAGTTTGTATAAATTTAGACAAAAAATCAATAGAAGAAAATGGTCAAGATGAAGTCATTATTAGCCTAAATAAAGCAAATTTAAAAAATCTAAGTAGCGGGGAAATAAACCGCCTAAGACTTGCTTTTATCGCAAGTGAAGTTGAAATAACTGAGTTTGGAAAAGGCGTTTTGATAATGGACGAAGTTGATGCAAATTTAAGCGGAAAAGAAGCGATGAGCGTAGCAACTGTGCTTTTAAAACTCGCAAAATATTATCAAATTTTCGCAATCTCACATTTACCACAACTTAGCTCAAAAGCTCATCATCATTTTTTGGTTGAGAAAAAAAATAATATTTCAAGTGTTTTTGAATTAGACCAAAATGCTAGAATAGACGAGCGTGCAAGAATGATTAGTGGAGAAAAAATCGCTCAAGAAGCAGTTAGTTTTGCCAAAAAATTACTAGATATTAAGGAATAAATGAATAAAATATCAAATTTGCAAAAGGAAAAATTATGAGAGAAAGAATACTTGTAGTAGATGACAACAAAGCTCTAGCTAAATTGATAGCCAAAAAAATGGAGCAAAATATAGATATGGAAATTGTCGTAGCTCATAGTTTAAGCCAAGCAAAAGATATTTTAGAAGATAATGATGATTTTTTCATAGCATTACTAGATTTAAATTTGCCAGATGCTCCAAATGGCGAAATTGTTGATTATGTATTGTCGCTTGGGATTTTGGTTAT